>CAYNHD010000268.1:0-5683 GCA_964396775.1 uncultured Thermoflexus sp.
CTTGCGGGGAAAGGGGCTGGGGGATAGGGGTTGAAAGTGCATAACACGCTCTAGGTCTCAGGGACGACAGTGAACGGCATCACACTGGCCGGGGTGTCGGCCTCGCCGATGTACAGGCGAATCTCGTAGTCGCCAGGCTCGAACCCGCTGTCCTGGCCGAAGAAGAAGTGCCCCGTGCCGCTCGCAGCCAGGCCCCACACGTAGGTATTGTCGTCGAATAGCTCGCCGTCCTTGTAGATAGTGCGCCGCCACAGCACGCCTTCGGTCATGGCGCTGAACTCGACGAAGAAGAAGATACGCTTGGTGCCAGCGGCGAACGTAGTGCGCGGGTTCACCGGGCGCAGCGCGGCGTCAATCTGATCGCTGAGCGCAGCAATACGCAGAGCGGCGTCCGGGCGGGGCGTGACGCTGGACACAGCAGGCGTCACCTGGGGCGTGAAGGTGGGAAAGGGCGTGACCGTCGGCGTGTAGGCGGGGGTCGCCGTGATGATGACGATCATCAGCGTGGCCGGCGGCGGCGTGAGCGCGAAGGGATCGGGCGTGGTCTCCGGGGCGCTGTTCGTCTCCGGCGTGGGCGGCGGCGCGGAGTCCAACGCCCCTGGTGTGTCCACGCTAAGCGCAGTTTCCTGCGTAGTGAGCGGGGTGTTGGCCGCAGAGGAGTCGTCGTCGCCGAGTACGCCAACGACCAGCGTGAGCACACAGGACACGCTGCCGAAGACGATCAACCCAAAGGCGAGCACAAACAGCTTCCAGCCCCGCTGGCCGGCCTCGCGCCGTCGCCGCCAGAAGATGTCTGTGCGGCTGCGGCGGAACAGGTGTAGCGAGACGAGGATCAGCAGCAGCGCCAGCCCAAAGAGGCTGCCGGTGAGATAAGGCAGGGCGTTCTGAATCGTCTCGCGCATCGGTCGTCACCGCTCCGCGTTGCTGATGCCAGGAAACCTCCCCACCGGGGCACGTACTGGCTGCCCCGCCCCCAGAACACACCCTTCCGCCGGGCGAATTATAGCATGTCACCGTCTGAGTTCATTAATTCGCTGCCGCTATCCCACCCTGTAGTCCCTCCCCGCCGGCAGGGAGGGACAGGTTTCCCCTCTTTCCCTGCAGGCGGGGAAAGAGGCCGGGGGATAGGGGGCGAAAAACGCATCTCACGCTCTGGCCTCACCCCCCAGCCCCCTCTCCACGTGGTGGAGAGGAGGAGTCAGGCTGCTATCAAGTCCCCTTTCCACCACGTGGGGAGGGGATTTAGGGGTGGGGCTAATGCCCCACCTGACATCACTCAGCCCAGAGGCATCGACTCGCGGCGGATGACCGCGCCCAAACCGCGCAGCTTCTCCTCGACGCGCTCATAGCCCCGGTCAATCTGGCCGATGTTGCGGATGGTAGTTGTGCCGCGCGCGCACAGCGCCGCCAGCAGCAGGGCCATGCCTGCCCGGATGTCTGGGCTGGTGATGTTCGGGGCGGCGCGCAGCACCGTGGGGCCGTGCACCACAGCCCGGTGCGGGTCACACAGGAAGATGCGCGCGCCCATGCTCACCAGCTTATCGGTGAAGAAGAAGCGGCTGTTGTACATCCACTCGTGGAACAGCACCGTGCCCGCCGACTGCGTGGCGACGGTGACGGCAACACTCATCAGGTCGGACGGGAAGGCCGGCCAGGGCTGCGCCTTGATTTCCGGTATCTGGTTGCCAAGATCGCGCTGAACAACCAGCGGCTGGCCGCGCGGCACTACCAGGTCGTTCCCGTCCACTTCCCACACCACGCCCAGCCTGCGAAAGACCAGGGCAGCCATGTGCAGGTATTGGGGGTCGGCCTGGCGGATGCGCACCTCCCCGCCGGTGACGACCGTCGCGCCCACATAGCTGATCACTTCCAGATAATCCGCCTCAACGCGGAACTCGCCGCCGCTCAGCCGCTCCACCCCCTGGATGGTCAGGCAGTTGGTGCCGATGCCGCTGATCTGCGCGCCCATGCCGTTAAGCATGTGACACAGGTTCTGGACGTGCGGCTCGGAGGCGGCGTTGCGGATGATGGTCGTACCTTCGGCCAGCACAGCCGCCATGAGCGTGTTCTCGGTCGCCGTCACGCTCGCCTCGTCGAGCAGAATGTCGGCCCCGCGCAGGCCGGACGTGCGCATCTTGAACGCGCCGTCGAAGTCCACCTGCGCGCCGAGGCTCTGCAGGGCCAGGACGTGCGTATCCAGCCGTCGCCGCCCGATCACATCACCGCCCGGCGGCGGCAGCTCCAACTGCCCGGCGCGGGCCAGCATCGGCCCGGCGAAGACGATGGAGGCGCGCGTGCGCTGGCTTAGCTCGCGGTCGAGGGCGTGGCGGGTGATCTCTTTGGCGTGAACGCGCACCCGGCTGCCTTCCAGGACTTCGACCTCGACCCCCAGGCTGCGCAGCAGGTCGAGCGTGACGCGCACATCGGCGATGTCCGGCACATTGCTCAGCGTCACCGGCTCGTCGGTGAGCAGGCAAGCGGGCAGCATCTTCAGCGCGGCGTTCTTGTTGCCGCTGACCGTGACCTCACCTTCCAGGTGATGATTGCCCTCGATGACGAACTGCTCCGGCATGGTGCCCTGTCTCCGAAAGGTGCGCGCTCAGGCCCAGACGAGCGTGACCGGATCGCCGATGGCCGCGCCCAACACAGACGCCGCGTGCCCCTGGTTGACCCCGATCTCAAGCTGCCCGGCGCTGCCGATGAGTGCGGTCCGCGCGCCGGGCGGCACCGCGCCATACGTCGGGCGGATCGGGCCGATGGTGCGCTCGCCGATCCTCACCTGGCACGCCGCAGCGCGCAGCGTCTCCGGCGCGCTGGCCTGGACGCCGAAACGCGGGGCGAAGCGCAGCAACTCCGGCCCGTCCCAGGCCAGCCGCCCGATGCTGGTGATCAGGTTGCCGAAACGGTCAATGTGCAACACTTCGCCGTCAAGCTGCGCCGACGCAATCTTCAGGCGGGGCGCGGGCAACGCCACCAGCGTGTCCAGCGCCGGGCCAAACGCACTGCCCGGCACGCCAGCGGCCAGGCGCGCGGCAGCGGGAGCAAAGAGATCGCGCCCGTGAAAGGTCTGGCTGGTCTCGGCCAGGCGGTAGGCGGGGTTTTCCAGCGCGTAGGCGCGCCCGCCGCCAGTCTCGGCCAGAACGTAGCTGAGCACGCCGTTGTCCGGCGCGACGTAGCGCCCGTGACTCGTCTCGACGGCCACCGGCACGCGCGCGGTGCCCACGCCGGGGTCCACCACGACCAGGAACACGGTATCCGCCGGGAAGTAGGCATACGCAGTCGCCAGCAGGTAGGCAGCCTGACGCACGTTCTGCGGCTGCACGTCGTGGGTCAGGTCTACCAGGCGTGCCGCCGGGCAAAGCGCCAGCATGACGCCCTTCATCGTGCCAACATAGGCATCGGACAGGCCAAAATCGGTCAGCAGGGCGATGATCGGTGGGGTGATCATGGCCCCGATTGTACCAGCGAATGGGGCGGCGGCAAGCGGAGCGCGCATTGCCGGGGGCCTGACGCTGAGGTATAATTCGCCGGAGATTGGCCAACTGGGTGGCGTGCGTTATAATCTACACAAAGCGAACATTCGTTCTCACCCTGAGTGTCATGATGGCGGCTGCAACAGCCGTTCAACTGGCCGGTTGACCTCTGCGATTGTACCTATCTGACCAGACCCCCTGCGAGCCGATCACGGTGTGATTGGAAGGGGGACATATGCTGTCTGGCGGGCTGAACTTGCGAGCAACCTGGGGCGTGTTGGGTAGGAGGTTTCTGTGGCGGACCAGATAAGCCGGCAAACAGAAGACAACATTCGCGTTCTCGAAGGACTCGAAGCGGTGCGTCTGCGCCCTGGTATGTACGTCGGGGGGACGGACAGCCGGGCGTTGCATCACATGATCTACGAAGTGGTGGACAACGCCATTGATGAGGCGTTGGCGGGCCGCTGCGACCGCATTGAGATCGTGCTCAACGCCGATGGGTCGGTCACGGTGAACGACAACGGTGGTGGCATCCCGGTCGGCATCCACAAGCAGAGCAACATCTCGACGCTGCAACTGGTCATGACCACGCTGCACGCCGGCGGCAAGTTCGATTCCTCAGCGTACAAGGTCTCCGGCGGCTTGCATGGCGTGGGTGTCTCGGCGGTCAATGCGCTGTCGGACTGGCTGGTCTCTGAGGTGCGCCGCGATGGGAAGGTCTATCGCCAGACGTACCGGCGGGGCATCCCGCAGACGCCGGTGGAGACTGTGCGCGAGATGAAGCCGGACGAAGAGACAGGCACGCAGCACACCTTCCTGCCCGACTTCACGATCATGGAGCACCTCGACTTCAGCTTCAACACCCTGGCCCAGCGTCTGCGCGAGATGGCCTTCGTCACGCGCGGGGTGACGATCACCCTGCGCGACGAGCGGGACGGACCGTTCCCCCACGAGATGACGTTCTACTTCGAGGGCGGCATTCGCTCGTTCGTGCGCTACCTGAACCGCAACCGCAAGGCGCTGCACGAGCCGGTCTTCGTCGAGCGCGAAGTCGAGATCGAGGCGGTGGACAACGGGCGCGAGTCGTTCACGGTGGGCATTGAGGTCGCCTTCCAGTACACCGACTCCTCGACGACGACCGAACTCTACTTCGCCAACACCATCCTGACGCCGGACGGCGGCAGTCACCAGGCAGGGCTGCGCGCGGCGGTCACGCGCACGATCAACCTGTACGCGCGCAAGGCCGGGCTGCTCAAGGAGAAGGACCCCAACTTCTCCAGCAACGACACGCTGGAGGGGCTGACCTGCATTGTCAGCGTCAAACACCCGGACCCGCAGTTTGAGAGCCAGACCAAAGTCAAGCTGATGAACCCGGAGGTGCAGGGCGCGGTCTCGCAGGTGACTTCCGAGGCGTTTATGGAGTTCCTCGAGGTCAACTCGCGCGATGCCAGGCGCATCGTCGAGCAGTGCATGACCTCGATGCGCGCGCGCGACGCGGCGAAGAAAGCGCGCGATCTGGTGCGTCGCGGGGCCAACCTGCTGGAGAATACCACGCTGCCCGGCAAGCTGGCCGATTGCTCCGAGCAAGACCCCGCCCGCTCGGAGCTATACATCGTCGAGGGCGACAGCGCCGGCGGCTCGGCCAAGCAGGGCCGCGACCGGCACTTCCAGGCGGTGCTCCCCCTGCGCGGCAAGATTCTCAACACCGAGCGCGCCCGGCTCAACAAGATTCTGGACAACAACGAAGTCAAGGCGCTGATCTCGGCGCTGGGCGTGGGCATCGGCGACGACTTCAACCTGGAGGGCCTGCGCTACGGGCGGGTGATCATCATGACCGACGCCGACGTGGACGGCGCGCACATCCGCACCCTGCTGCTGACCTTCTTCTTCCGCTACATGACGCCGCTGATCACCAGCGGGCACCTGTATATCGCCCAGCCGCCGCTCTACCTGATTGGCACGGGGCGCAACAAGCACTATGCCTACACCGAAGACCAGCGCGAGGAAATCCTGCGGGCACTGAAGAACCCGGAGCGGGTGTCCATCCAGCGTTACAAGGGCCTGGGCGAGATGAACCCGGAGCAGCTGTGGGAGACGACGATGGACCCGGTCAACCGGACGCTGTTGCAGGTGACGATTGAGGACGCGGCTGAGGCTGATCGCGTCTTCGACATGCTGATGGGCAGCAGCGTGCCGCCGCGCCGCCGCTT
>CAYNHD010000269.1:0-4084 GCA_964396775.1 uncultured Thermoflexus sp.
CGACCAGACTTCCGAAGTTTGCGGAAACTTCGGAAGTCTTCATTTCGCGCAAACGCCCGACATTCTGGACTCATGACTCCCGGCTCACGACTTCCGGCTCGCCGAGCACCGCACGCAAACGCTGCTCCAGCTCGCTGAGGATGATCGCGGTCGCACCCCAGACTTTGTGGCCGTAAACGTCGTACCAGGGGACATACAGGGCCGCTCCGCCCACCTCCCACTCCCCACACACCTTGCGCCCGTCGTCGAGCAGCCAGGCCAGCGGGCAGTCAATCACCTCGACGACTTCGGAGGCGTCGGGTTGCCAGACTGGGCGCGGCGCGACGTAGCCCACAAACGGGTGCACGTCGAAATCGCTGGGCGGAATATAGAGCGCGCTCAGCCGGCCCAGAATCTCCACCGGCGCGCCGACGCCCATCTCCTCGCGCGCCTCGCGCAGCGCCGTAGCCAGCGGCGTCTCGTCCCCTTCGCGCGCACCGCCCGGCAGGCCGATCTGCCCGCTGTGCACGTCCTGCGGGTTAGCCGCCCGGCGCTCCAGGGCGAAGGCCAGGCCCTCAGAAGCCGGGTAGAGCAGGACGAGCACGCTGGCCTGGCGCGGCAGCCCGGCCCGCCCGTTGCTGGGCCGCATCGTGCGAGGCCGGGGAGCCATCCGCCGCTGCGCGCGCTCGCTGTCGAAATCAGTCAGGGCGAGCGCCGCGCGCACCTGCGCCAACGTGAGCGATGGGGTCATGCGCGGTACCAGGCGCGGCGCTTGCGCAGCGAGATACCCGCGTCCAACTCGTCGCGCGCGGTCGTCCGCACCCGCCCGCGTGGGTCAATATGAATCTGGCCGGCCTGTTGCAGCCGGGCGAACTCGTCCGGGGTGATGTCCGGCGCAGGCTCGCCGCCCAGCCGTTCCAGGCGCGGCCCCAGGTCTTCCGGCTGATCTTTGTCTTGCGGCGGACGCCCGTCGTCGCCCGCGCCGGGCGGTGGAACGGCGGGCGGTGCCTCGTCCGCCGGAGGAATTGTGTTCTCATGATCGGACATTGTACTTACCCTTCGTTTGCGCTCGTGTTGTCGTCCGCTTCGAGCGTGACATTGCCCATATTGATCAGGTCGTCGAGCGAGAGCGCCGCCCGCTCCGCGGTGCTGAGCCGCTGCTGGCTGCTACACACCAAGCACTGCGGGTTACGCGGCACGCTCACCCACTCTGCCGTATGAGGCAGGGCCACTTTTCCCTCGTAGATTTCCAGGTGCGTGTTCGCCTGAATGATCGTATTGGCCGGCAGCGCCCGGTACACCGGCGTATCCACCAACAGGTGATTGAGCGCCAGGTCAGCCTGGATCGCCGCCACGCGCACCACGTGCAGCCACAGCCCTGGCTCGGCGGCCAGCGTGCCGTCCGGCCCGATCATGCCGTAATCTAGCTCGGCTTCGTCCGCCGGGTGCGACAGCCCTTCGCGCAGGCGCTCGGCCCAGCAGGCATAGCACGGTCCCTCGTCCGGGTAGATGATGCACACGTCGCCGCCTTCGCCGCGCTCGTAGACTCCGGCGTAGACTGCTGTCCGCCCGTGCTCGATGCACGCCTGGTTGATGGCGAATTTGGGCTGCTCACGGTCAACGCCCGCCACCACAATGTCCATCTCGGCGAGCAGGTCGAGATGATCCTCGATGCGCCCGGCAACTGCGCGCACCTCGGCGGCAGGGTTGCGCTGGCGGATGAGATCGGCCACCACGTCCACTTTAGGACGCCCAACATCGCGCAGGTCGGCGACGTGCCGGACGGTGTTGGCCGCTTCCAGCGCGTCGTCATCCACCAAAATGAAACGCCCGACGCCGCTCATGGCCAGGCTCACGGCGACGAAGCTGCCGCCCGACCCTAGCCCCACGATGCCCGCCGTGCGCGTGCCCAGATAAGCCAGCACATCCGCGCCGAACAGCCGCGCCACCCGATCCCAACCCGTCATCGCGCACCGCCCCATCTGCTGACGATCATAGTACTGCCTTCTCGATATGCCATACGAGTTCGACGAGCGTTCGTTTCGAATCCCACGTCCAGTCGGGCAGCTCGGTCAGCAGCAGCGGGCGCGACGCCGCATACAACCGCTCGAAGACATCTTCGCCCTCACCCACAGTGACCAGCGGCGCGACACGCACGGCGGGCATCATCGCCGGGTAGTCCGCGCCGGTGACCAGGATGATCACCTGGCTGGCCCCTTCGCGGTACACGGAGAAGCACACTTCATAGGGCGGCTTGCCGTCGGCATCCCAACGCACCACGTCGGCCACGTACCCGGCCTCGCGCAGCAGGCCGAATTCCTGCTCGAAGCGGCGCGGGCGCGCCAGGTGCCAGGCCAGCGGCGGCAGCCCTGGCAGCCGGTCGTCCGGCCACAGCGTCGGCGTCACAGCGACGAAGCGCGGCGCGCGCTTGCTCATGTACCAGAAGTCAATGCGCACCAGCCAACCCTCGTCGGGGCAGCGGCGGACAATGCTCTGTGGCGTCGCCGGAGGCGCTTCCTCAACCGCCGCCGGCCCGTCCACTCCGCCGTTCTCGTCGCTCGTCTCCGCTTCAGGCTGGAGCGGGTACATGGTGACAATCGGCGCGACAATGTGCTCGACGTGTGTCTCGGAGTCGGCGATCATACTGCGAGCGGTTTCGGCATCTCCGCCCGAAGGCGCGATCATGCTGCCTGGCTGCTTGTGCCAGTCACCCACGTGGCGCAGCGGCGTATCCCACTTGGCGGCCAGGGCGCTGCCATACGACGTGCGGCGCATCTCGCGGAACGCTTCCCAGTTGACGTGCAGCCAGTGAAACACGTCGCCCTGCCAGTCGTCGCCCTGCTCGAACCTGCCCCACTCGCGCACGGCCTGTTGGCCGGGACTGATCGTGTCCAGCACGTAAATGTCCGGCTCCGCCTTGCCGGCCTGCGGGACGACCAGGCCAACCATCGCCTCGCCGGTCTCCGGTTCCGGGTAGAGCAGCGCACCGCGCACGATCTTGTCTATCACCCGCTCGGCGATGACCACGCGCGGCAGGTCGCGCGTCCCTTCGGGCAGTGGTTCAGCCGTCATCGTCTTCTCCTCTGGTAACCGGTGCCTTTCGTCGGGCGCAGCGCCTCTTCAACGCCCGGCCACGTCCCTGTTGCCCGCCAGGTGTAGTAAGCGTAAAGCCACTGGATGGCCCAGCCAGCGACCGTGACCGCCGTCGAAGTGGAGGGGTTCCAGCCATAGGTAATGCCGTCTTTGGGATTGAACAGGCAAAGCTGCCCGTCCTCAAACTGGTGCTTCTCGCTGTAGACGACCGGTTTCAGCACGTAGGCTTCGGCGGGGCGGTTCGGGTAGCCCTCCACGTAGACGATCTTGAGCGTGTGCAGCCGCTCCGGGATGCCGCGCAGGTTGATCTCGACATCGCCGATCCAGTACAGGTCGCCGCGCTGCGGCACCACCAGCCGGAAGGTGTCGGCAAAGGTCGCGCGCATCATCTCGACTTCCAGCTGCAGCCGGGCGGAAACCTGGCTGCGGGTTCCCCACCAGGGCATGGTGCTCATCGCTCACCCATCCTCAAATCTCTTCCATGTACGCAGTCAGCCAGCAGCGCCGCGCCTGGGCGCAAGAGCGTGCCATGAACTTCGCACGCTACGTCCGGTGTGCAGCGCGCGGCGCGCGTGAGACACCCTAACCCCACCCTGTGGTCCCACCCCCCTGGCGGGGAGGGACAGGCTTCTCCCCATTACCAGCTTGCGGGGAAAGGGGCCGAGGGACAGGGGTTGAAAAGCGCATCACACGCTCTAGTGCCCCTGCCCCAGCAACTCCGACAGGCTGACGCCTTCCACTGGCTGCGCCTCCAGCGCCCGCTGCAACTCCGGCGAAATCTCGCCATCGCTGGCCATGTAGCGTTTGATCTCGCCGCGTCCCGCCGGCTCCCAGCCGAACCTGTGCGCTGCCAGCAACAGGTCTCCGGCGGCCAGACGCAGCGTCCACTCCCCCGGCGGGCTGGACTTGCCGCGCAGCGGGAGCCAGGTGCCTGGCAAGAGCGTGTTGCGCCCTGCGCCCAGATCGTAACGCGCTTCATCGGCGTAGCGCAGACGGCCCTCCGCGTCCACCA
>CAYNHD010000269.1:4184-5655 GCA_964396775.1 uncultured Thermoflexus sp.
CCCAGATCGTAACGCGCTTCATCGGCGTAGCGCAGACGGCCCTCCGCGTCCACCAACTCGAAGCGAATCTTGCCGCGCGCTTCGTGGGGCAGCCACAATTCGGCGAAAGGTCGCAGGTAGTCGGTGTCCGTCAGTACCCTGCCGGTGCGCACCAGGCGCGGCTCGTCCATGCCCCGGTAAGCCAGCAGGCCGATGTCCGTCACGTTCACGTAGTCCGGCCCGCCTTCGTAGCCGGCGCGCTGCGCTGCCCGCTGGGCTGCCTGCGAGCGCGGCCCAACGGATGCCATCGGGCGGGGGGCGCGCCTGGGTCTGGCGGCGCGAGCTTGCTCCCCCGCAGACGAGAAGGCCGTCAGCAGGAAGACGGCGAAGACCGCCAGAAAGACGATGAAGACGATTGGCTCCAGCATGGGCATGGTAGGCGATGATCTCTGACTGCTGATGCTGTTGGCAATCCCCCACGCGTCGGTTTCGTAGGACCGTCTCTTCTACGTCCCGTAGGGGCGTATCGCAATACGCCCCTACTGCGCTCGTTGCTGGCGGCTCTGCGCGCGCAGCAGTTCCTCCAGGCTGAGCGGCAGCGACTCGTCATCGTCGTCGCTGCGCCAGACGCGGTCGCGCAGCAACTCGCCATCCGGCCCCATCTGCCGCCGCAACTCCGCCAGCGACTCCGACAGGTTGAAGTGGTAGATGCCCAGCGCACCCCCGTCAATGCTCACCTGCGCCATCCACCCGCCGGATTCCAGGTCCGCCGCGCGCTTGCGCACCGGAAAGCGATAGTCGGGCACCAGGACGTTCTCGCCGGGTTGCAGCCAGCGTTCCGCCTCGTGGACGTAGTGCGCGCGTCCCGCGCTGTCGCGTAGCTCGAAGCGCACCAGGGCCAGCCCGCTGCCCAGCGCGTCGGGCACGTCAATGATGGCAAAGGGGCGCAGACCGTCATCATCCAGCGAGACAAACCGTCCCCGCCGTAGGGCCATGCCGTCCGGGCGCTGCTCGTCCACGATCAACCCAATATCCAGCAGGCGATACAGCGTGTCGTAGTTGGGCAGGCTGCGCGCCCGCGCCGCCGCTTCGCGCGCCACTTCGCTGGGTTCCTGGCGCGCGCGCCCGCGCCGCAAGACCTGGCCCAACGCCCTGCTCAGGTCGGCGCTGCTCGTCACGGCGACCAGCAGTCCCAGATAGGCCAGCAGCAGCGCCGCCCCTACGCCGGTCGGGATGCCGCCAGCGAGCAGCACCAGCCCCAGGGCCGCGCCCACGATGACCAGCCAGACCAGTGTCCCCCGGTTGCTCTGTCGAAACATCTGGCTCACTTTCGCTCAGCCTGATCGTACCACGTCACCGGCTCCTGGCAGCCCCACACTCTGGGGGGTCGCCGCCCTTATCTTAATCAACTACGCCGAAAATGACCAGGAAGTTGCGCCTATGGGTGCGCGCAAAGGTTGTCAGTGACTCGCTTGACGCCGAGCGGGATGAA
>CAYNHD010000270.1:0-5645 GCA_964396775.1 uncultured Thermoflexus sp.
GATGCCCCCCACAGCCATCCGGGTGCTCCCCCAAGACCAAACGCTTCGCGAACCGAGTGTTTGGTCTTTTCCTTTGCACGCACCCCGCTCCCCGGCGATTTGCGCGCTAGAACTTGTGTTCGTATACTCTCCCCCGTGCGTTTGACGGGCACCCTGATCCGGCATTACAATCCCCTGTGTCCGCCCACGCGAAAGGCAGCGATCTTCCGTGCAGCATTTCCAGCGTATCGGCATCTTGGCTCACCCCTTGCGACCGGTCACCACACCCCTGGCGCACGAAGTGACCCGCTTCCTGGAGGCGCACGGTGTCGCCGCGTGGATGCGCGCCTCGTGGGACGCTCCCGATGCGCGCGCGCTGGTGCCTGGCTCCAACCTGGTGATTGCCATCGGGGGCGACGGCGCGATGCTGCGCGCGGCCCGCGTCTGCGCGCCGCACAACGTGCCGGTGCTGGGCATCAATACGGGTCATCTCGGCTTCCTGACTGAGATCAGCCCGGAGGAGTGGCCCCAGGGCTTGCAGGCCCTGCTCGACGGGCACTTCTGGATCGAGGAGCGGATGATGATCCGCTGCACGGTGCGCCGTGACGGGGTGACAGTCGTGGAGAGCGAGGCGCTCAACGATGTGGTCATCAGTCGCGGCACCATCGCCAAGCTGGTGCAGTTGGAGACGTACATTGACGGTGGGTGGGCGACCACCTACTACTGCGACGGCCTGATTATCGCCACGCCCACCGGCTCGACAGCCTATGCGCTGGCCGTTGGCGGCCCCATCCTGCCGCCAGAACTGAAAAACATCCTGGTCGTGCCGGTTGCGCCGCACCTGAGCATGGATCGCCCGATGGTGCTCTCGCAGGGGGCGATGGTGGAGGTCATCGTCGTCGCGCCGCACGCTGCCGCCGAAGTCGTGCTGACCGTAGACGGCGAATTGCTGGCCAGCATGAAAGCGTCCGACCAGGTGGTGATCGCCGCCAGCGACAGCGTGAGCCGGTTCGTGCGCCTGCGCGAGCGCAACTATTTCTACCGCTCACTGCTGGATCGCCTGGAGCCGCGCGTGCCGTCGCGCCCTGGCAGGAACCAGGTGGGCAACAAACCGGAATCAGGCCAGAATCTGCCATGAATTGACTCAGCCAGGACACAGACTCGAAGCGATCAACCTTATGACAGCACCAGACCACTTTGAAGTGACTGAGAGCCAGACCGAAGAGACGCTCTACTGCACGGTGCATCCCACCGTCGCCACCCACCTGCGCTGCAACCGCTGCGGTCGCCCGATGTGCACGCGCTGCGCCGTCAAGACGCCGGTGGGCTACCGCTGCCGCGAGTGTGTGCGTTCCCAGCAGGACAAGTTCTTCGACGCGCGGGCGCTCGACTACCTGATCGCCGGCGCGGTCAGCCTGGTGCTCAGCTTCTTCGCCGCCCTGGTGGTGGCTCGCCTGGGTTGGTTCCTGTTCGCCTTCTTCCTGTCACCGGCGGCGGGCGGGCTGATCGGTCGCGCGGTGTGGTGGCTGACCGGCAAGCGGCGCGGGCGCTATATGGCAATGGTCGTCGGCGCGAACGTGGTGTTGGGGGCGCTGCCCTCCTTCACGTTCAACCCGCTGGCGATTGGCATCTACCTGTTCATGGCAACCGGCGCGGCGGTCGCGCAGTTCCGGCTGCACCTGTGATTGCGGCGCTCAGCCCGCCGCGCAGACGACAAGGCAGCGTGACACGCCTATGCTCCTAGAACTGCGGATCAAGGACTTCGCCATCATTGACGAGCTGACGCTGCGCCTGGACCCCGGCTTCCTGGTCATCACTGGCGAGACGGGCGCGGGCAAGTCCATCATCGTGGACGCGGTGAGCCTGCTGCTGGGCGAACGCTCGGATGCGACGCTGGTGCGCGCCGGCGCGGATCGCGCTGCTGTCGAGGGGATGTTCGCCGTGCCCAGATCCATCCGCCCGACGCTCAGCGCGATCCTGGCCCGTGAAGGGCTGGAGGGCGAGTCCGGGGAGGAAGTGCTGCTCTCGCGCGAGGTGCGCGCCAACGGGCGCAGCCAGGCCCGCATCAACGGCAGCCTGTGCAACCTGGCTGTCTACCGCGAAGTGGGGGCGCTGCTGGTGGACATTCACGGGCAGAGCGAACATCTTTCGCTGTTGCGCCCCGCCGAGCATCTCTACCTGCTGGATCGCTATGCCGGGCTGGACGAGGCGCGGGCAGCAGTGGGCGCGCTGGTGCGCCAACTGGCGGGCGTGCGGGGCGAGATCAAGGGGCTGCTCACCGACGAGGCGGCGCTCGCCCGGCGGGTGGACATGCTGCAATACCAGGCGGACGAGATTCGTGCCGCCGATCCTCGCCCCGAAGAAGAAGAGGAACTGCGCCAGGAGCGCAACCGCCTGGTCAACGCCGAGAAGATCGCGGAACTGGCCGCCGAAGCGCAGCTTGCCCTCAACGGCGACCTGGCCGATCTCTCCGGCGCGGAAGACCTGCTCGGCCAGGTGGCGATTGTGCTGGCGAAGCTGGCCCGGCTGGACGCAACGACACAGGAATACGCCGACCTCGCCGAGACGCTCAGCGTGCAGAGCGCGGAGCTTTCCCGCTCCATCCGCGCCTACCGCGATAGCTTGGAGTTCGACCCGCGCCGCCTCAACGAGATCGAGGAGCGCCTGGAAGTGCTGGCCCGCCTCAAGCGCAAATATGGCGGCTCGCTGGAGGCCGTGCTGGACTACGCCGCGCGCGCTCAGGCGGAACTTGACTCGATCACTCACAGCGAAGAGCGGCTGGCTGAACTGCGCGCCGAAGAAGACCGCTTGCTGCGTCAGATCGGGGGCGCAGCGGCCCGGCTGAGCCAGAGCCGCCAGGAGGCCGCCGCCCACCTCACCGAGCGCATCGTCGCCGAACTGGCCGACCTGCGCATGGAGCAGGCCCGCTTCGAGGTTGTCTTCGAGTATGGCGACGACCCGGACGGCTGCTACGTGGGCGAGCGCCGCCTGGCCTTCGACGCGACCGGCATTGACCGGCTGGAGTTCTACCTGGCGGCCAATGTGGGCGAGCCGCCGCGCCCGCTGGCGAAGGTCGCTTCTGGCGGCGAGACGGCACGCATCATGCTGGCGCTGAAGAGCGTGCTCTCGCGCGCCGACCAGGTGCCCACGCTGATCTTCGACGAAATCGATCAGGGCATCGGCGGGCGGCTGGGTGCGGTTGTGGGGCACAAGCTGTGGGGCCTCTCCGACGCGCACCAGGTGCTCGTCGTCACCCATCTGGCGCAGCTTGCCGGCTTCGGCGACGCCCATTACCGGGTGAGCAAGCACGTGCAGGGCAGCCGCACCGTGACGCGCGTGCAGCGCCTCGACGACCAGGGCCGCGTGGACGAGCTGGCCGAAATGCTCGGCGCGGAGACGACCAGCGCCCGCCAGAGCGCCTACGACATCCTCATGCTGGCCCGCCGCGCCAAAGAGGGCCGCCGCCTGGAAACGGTCTGAGCAGGAGACTTCCGAAGTCTCCGAAGACTTCGGAAGTCTGGTTGCGGCCCGACCCGCCGCAGCACTAACCAGTCACCCCGCGTTTGTGCTAAAGTCTGATCTGACACGCATGAAGGGGAAACGCTGCGTATGACTTCGGCCCTGAGCCTGCAAGCACAGCTTGACCGCATGACCATGCCCGGCGCGCTGTTTGAAGTGGTGGATGCCGAGCAGAAGAAGATTCGCTGCCTGGCCTGTGGGCACCGCTGCCTGCTCAAGGACGGGCGGCGCGGCATCTGCCAGGTGCGCTACAACGACGGGGGCGTGCTACGCGTGCCGCACAACTACGTGGGCGCGCTGCAAATTGACCCCATCGAGAAGAAGCCGTTTTTCCATGTTACGCCGGGGCGGTCGGTCTTGAGCTTCGGGATGCTGGGCTGCGACTTCCGGTGCAGCTATTGCCAGAACTGGGAGATTTCGCAGACGCTGCGCGACGAGGCTGCCGGGCGCGATTTCATCCCCATCACCGCCGAAGAACTGATCGCGTTGGGCGTGACGCGCCGCACGCGCGCCGTCGCCAGCACCTACAACGAGCCGCTGATCACGACCGAGTGGGCGGTGGAGGTCTTCAAGCGGGCAAAGGCCGCGGGGATGCTGACCATGTACGTCTCCAACGGCAACGGTACGCAGGAAGTGATTGACTACCTCAAGCCCTGGCTCGACTGCTACAAGATCGATCTCAAGACGATGCAGGATCAGCACTATCGCCGCGAGCTAGGCGGTGTGCTCCAGCACGTGCTGGACACGATCAAGCGGGTGCGCGAGGCGGGCATCTGGCTGGAAGTGCTGACGCTGGTCGTGCCCGGCTTCAACGACAGCAGCGAGGAGCTGTGGGACGCGGCCCGCTTCATCCGCGAGGTGTCGCCGGACATTCCCTGGCATGTCACCGCCTTCCATCCTGACTACAAGATGACCGATCGGGACGGCACGCCCGCCGCAACCCTTACCCGCGCGGCTGAGATCGGCTACGAGGCCGGGTTGCACTACGTGTACGCGGGCAACCTGCCGGGGCGCACCGGCGAATGGGAAGACACACGCTGCCCCGGCTGTGGCAGAACGCTCGTCCGGCGGCACGGCTTTCTGGTGACGGAGAATCGCCTGTCGGCTACGGGTGGTGTGTGCCCGGACTGTGGCACGGCGATCCCCGGCATCTGGCGTTGAGGGGCCTGTGAGCGGCCATGAAGTCTGGGGTTTGAGCAGAGAACGACGCGCATCATGACCAAGCACATTGTGCCCCGCTTCAAGCTGATGCTGTTTTACGACCTGGCGACAGACGACGCCGAGGCGTACTTCCAGTTCCTGATGTCGGAGATGGTGCCCGCCTTGCACGAGATGGGCCTCTACCTGTTCCGCGCCTTCCAGACCATTCCGGGGCAGGCCGACGGCGATCACCGGCATCGCCAGGTCGAGTATGTAGCTGAGGAATTGGAGACCATCCAGGCCGTGTTGCGCAGCGAGAAATGGTGCGACCTGGAGTCCAGGCTGCGCCAGTACGTGAGCGGCTACAGCCGCAAGATCGTGCGCTTCCGCCAGGGGTTCCAGCTTTAGGCGACCCCTGTTCCCGCGACGAGAATGCAGCGCCCGGCAGCAGCACCCGCCGGGCGTATCTGTGCTCTGCTGCGCCCGTAGGGGCGTATTGCAATACGCCCCTACGAAGCCTCATCTCGCCCGGCGTCAAGCGAGTCAACGACAATCTTTGTTCGCCCCCACCTGTTGCTGATGTGAGACTAGCGCGCCCCTAGAACGTGTTATGCACTTTTCAACCCCTATCCCCCGACCCCTTTCCCCGCAAGCAGGGAAAGGGGAGCCTCCCTGCTGGCGGGGAGGGACTACAGGGTGGGGTCAGGGCGCTTTCCATGCACCGTGTGCCTTGCACGCTACGCCGAGCGTGCGGAGTTCATAACACGCTCTAGGCGATGACGCCCAACTCGCGCCCCACTTTGGCGAAGATGTCGAGCGCCCGGTCGAGATCGTCCCGCGAATGGGTGGCGCTGCTCATCACGCGGATGCGCGCCTTGCCCTGCGGCACCGTCGGGAAGCCGATGGCCATGGCGAACAACCCTTCCTCGAACAGGCGGCGACTGAACCGCTGCGCCAGCGGTGCTTCGCCCAGCATGACCGGCACGATGGGCGTGGCGCTGAGGCCG
>CAYNHD010000271.1:0-5627 GCA_964396775.1 uncultured Thermoflexus sp.
TCGTCAGATGTACCGCCGTGCCTTCCCATCCTATACCGCTCACCTACGAGATTTCTTATGTCCTTAACTTTATCCACTCCCGCCTGCGCTTGACCATAGTCTTTCGCGCCCGGATTGACTATAATGGAACGGCTGCCCGCACAGGCAGCGGGGCGGCAGCCTTGCCGCCGAACACTACGGATGATAGGGGCACGAAGGGTGAAGGATCGTGGCTTCTCTACGTGACGGGCTGAAGCGCACGCGCCAGTCGTTCTTCGGGCGCATCGCTCAGGCCATCGGCGCTACTGAGATTGACGAAGATAGTTGGGACGAGGTGGAGGCCCTGCTGCTGCAGGCCGATGTCGGCGTCAACACGACCATGCAGCTTGTCGAGACCATGCGGGGCCGCGTGCGCCGCGACGGGATCACGCGCCAGGATCAGCTGATCGCCGCGCTCAAGGACGAATTGCGCGCGCTGCTGATGGAGCCGCAGCCGCTCAACCTGAGCGGGCGCGAGCTATCGGTCGTGTTGGTCGCTGGCGTCAACGGCTCCGGCAAGACGACCTCCATCGGCAAGATGGCCTACCGGATGCGCCTGAACAACCGCAAGGTGATCCTGGCCGCCGGCGACACCTTCCGCGCGGCGGCTATTGACCAGCTTAAGCTGTGGGGCGAGCGGGCGGGCGTCCCGGTCATCGCCGGGCTGCCTGGCAGCGACCCCGGCGCGGTCGTCTACGACGCCATCAGCGCGGCGCGCGCGCGGGGGGCCGAAGTGCTGATCGTGGACACCGCTGGTCGTCTGCACAGCAACTTCAATCTGATGGCTGAGTTGGTCAAGGTGCGCGACGTGCTGCGCAAGGTCATCCCCGACGCGCCGCACGAAACGCTGCTCGTGCTCGACGGCACGACCGGCCAGAACGCCCTGACCCAGGCCAAGAAGTTCCAGGAAGCCATCGCCGTGACGGGTGTGGTCGTCACCAAGCTGGACAGCACGGCCAAAGGTGGGATGCTCTTCGCCATCCAGCAAGAACTGGGCCTGCCGGTGCACTACATCGGCATCGGCGAGTCCATGTACGATCTTGTCTTCTTCAACCCAACCGCCTTTGTGGACAGCCTGTTCGAGAACGGCAGCGAGGAGTAACCATCATGGAAGCGTTGATCAGCCAGCTTAACGAGATGCGCCAGACGGTCGAGCAGCTTATGGAGCGTCTTTGACATCGCGGCCCAGCAAACCGAGCTAACCGCCCTGGAAGAGCAGAGCGCCCAGCCTGACTTCTGGAACAATCCCGAAAGCGCGCAGCGGGTCATGCGCCAAGCGGCGCGCCTGCGCCGCAGCGTCCAGACCTGGCTGGATACGCGCCAGCGCGTCCGCGACGCCCTGGAACTGGCCGGGCTAGAGGACGAGAGTATGGCCGAGGAGCTTGCCGCCGAAGCGGACGCCCTCCAGACTATTGTGGACGGCCTGCTCTTCCGCGCCAAGCTGAGCGGCAAGTACGACGCCGAGGACGCTTACCTGGCCATCCACGCCGGCGCGGGCGGCACCGATGCCCAGGACTGGGCGGAGATGCTGCTGCGTATGTACCTGCGCTGGGCCGAGCGACGCGGCTTCAAGACGGAAATCGTCTCTGAGATGCCCGGCGACGAGGCCGGGATCAAGAGCGTCACCGTCTCCATTCAGGGCGATTACGTCTTCGGCTACCTGCGCTCGGAGCGCGGCGTGCATCGCCTGGTGCGCCTCAGCCCCTTCGACTCCAATCACCGTCGCCACACGTCTTTCTGCCTGGTCGAGGTCTGGCCGGACGTACAGGAAGACGTGGACATCGAGATTGACGAGAAAGACCTGCAGATAGACACCTTCCGCAGCAGCGGCGCGGGCGGCCAGAACGTCCAGAAGAACGAGACCGCCATCCGCATCACCCACCTGCCAACCGGTCTTGTCGTCAGTTGCCAGAACGAGCGCAGCCAGAGCCAGAACAAGGAGCGCGCGCTACAGGTGCTCAAGATGCGCCTGCTCGACCTGGAACGCCAGAAGCAGGAAGAGGAGTTCGCCGCGCTGAAGGGCGAGCACGTCAGCGCCGCCTGGGGTAACCAGATTCGCTCCTACGTGCTCCACCCTTACCAGTTGGTCAAAGACCTGCGCACCGACCACGAAACCGGCAACACCCAGGCCGTGCTCGATGGCGATCTGGACGCCTTCATGGAGGCGTATCTCGCCTCGCGCGTGCAGGCCGAGCGCTGATCGCGCCTCTGAACCGCTTCCCGTAGGGGCGTATTGCAATACGCCCCTACGAACATTGCTCTACTCGTCATCGGGCTGCGCGATCGGGCTTGCCTTCTCTCATCCTGCTTGCAGCCGCTGCGTGAAACAGGCTACACTACGCTTATCTGCCCTCTGTGCTCCGGTAACGCACACAGCGATCTGAGGCCCAGACCATGAGCGATCCCCGGCAGAACGTGGGCCAGCGGGGTGAGCACGCCGTCGCTGCACGGCTGCGCCGCGCCGGGTACACGCTGCTCGCCCGCAACTGGCGGCACAACGAGCTAGGTGAGCTGGATATTGTCGCCCGGCACGGTGACGAGATCGTTTTCGTCGAAGTGCGTACCCGCCGGGGCACGCTCGAACAGGCCCTGAGCGCCGCGCTGGAAAGCGTAGGCGACCGCAAGCGCGCCCGCCTGATCGCCCTGGCCCAGGCGTATCTCGACGCCCACGATCTGGCCGGCGTTCGCTGGCGGGTGGACGTGGCCGCGGTCGCCTGGGCGGGCGACACATGCGCCATCCAGATCGTCCCCAATGCCATCGAGTGGTGACGCCATGCCAGTAACTACAGCCAGCGCCGCCCCCCAGACCGCCCTCGCGCCCGCGCCAGACAGCGCCCCGCAGTCGCCTGCCCGCGCGCCGCTGATCGTCATCCTGGGGCCGACGGCAGTGGGCAAGACAGCGCTGGCCATCCGCGCGGCAAGCGCCTTGAACGGCGAGATCGTCAGCGCCGACAGCCGCCAGGTCTACCGCCACATGGACATTGGCACCGCCAAGCCAGCCCCCGACGAACTGGCGGCTGCCTCGCACCACCTGATTGACATCGTGACGCCCGACCAACCCTACTCGCTCGCCGAATACCAGCGCGCAGCCTACCGCGCCATTCAGGACATTCACGCGCGCGGGCGGCTCCCCTTGCTGGTGGGCGGCACCGGGCAGTACCTCACCGCTGTGCTCGAAGGCTGGGGCATCCCCGAAGTGCCGCCCGACCCGTCGCTGCGCGCTGAGCTAGAAGGGTTCGCTGCCGCGCAGGGGGCGCGGGCGCTGCACGACCGTCTGCGCGCTGTGGACCCCGCCGCCGCCGAACGCATTGACTACCGCAACGTCCGCCGTGTCGTGCGCGCGCTGGAGGTCTGCCTGCTCACCGGCACGCCGATCAGCGCCCTGCAACGCAAGACCCCGCCCCCCTACCGCGTCCTGCAGATCGGCCTCACCCTCCCGCGCGAAGCCCTCTACGAGCGCATTGACGCCCGCGTGGAGCGCATGATCGCCGCCGGGCTGGAGCGCGAAGTGCGCGCCCTGCTCGATGCGGGTTATACTTGGGACTGCCCGGCTATGTCCGGCCTGGGCTATGCGCAGTGGCAGCCGTACTTCGCCGGAGACGCCACACTCGACGAGGTGATTGGCGCGATCAAGCGCGAGACGCGGGCCTTCGTGCGCCGGCAACACACGTGGTTTCGTGGCCACGACACCGGCATCCACTGGCTGGACGCCGCGCAAACCGCGCCGGACGCCATCATTGACATGATGCGCACGTGGCTCGCGGATGAAGGAGCTTAGCCAGGGATGGCCTTTGAAGGGGTTCGCCAGCGAGTACCCTTGAGCCGCCGGGGATTGGCGGTCGTCCTGGCTGGCGCGGCGCTGCTGGCTGCGGCCATCTTCCCCCGCTACTATCCTAACGTGCGCAGCGGCCCGCGCTGCTCCGACCTCGCGCCCCCATTAGGCGGCAACAACCGCTCGGTGCTGGCTTTCAACAGCGATCAGCGCGGCGCGCTTGACCTTGAGCTGTCTCTCGAGAAGGAACGCTTCAGCAGCGGGGAGGCCGTCCGGCTGCGCCTAACCTTCATCAACGAAGACCAGGGGCCGATCATTCTGCATCTCAACCTGGACGAGCCGATCCTCACCGCCAACGAGACTGTCGCCGCCGTCACGCTTGAGATCACGCGCGTCGGCGGCGGCGCGCCCATCGCCGACCAGGGGCGCACCTACCAGCCGCCGGCCACGTTCAGCGACCCCGACACCCTGCACCTGCTCGGCTCGCGGGCGCGCTGCAGCGAGGAATACACGCTCAGCGCCACCGATCTGGCGGCCATCGGCGTGACCGAAGGCGAATACCGCATCCGCGCCCACTACCGCAACACCAGTCCCGGCGACCCGCGCCCCATCCAGCCGATTGACGCGACCGCCACCCCCTACCCGGAGTACGCGACGACGCAGGGCGTGTGGGTCGGGGAGGCGCGCTCCAACGAAGTGCGCTTCGCCATCGGCGGGGCCTTCGGCCCGTAAGCACATCCTCCCGCCGGGGGCGCTGCTCTGCCGCGACTCCGTAGGAGCGTATTGCGATACGCCCCTACGCGATCTCACCCTCGCTCGGCGCTACCCGTCCGCCGGGTGCTCGGCCAGTCCGCCCGCCAGCAGGTTGATCGCCAGCACGGTCGCGCTCAGCGCGACGCCGGGGGCCAGCGCCACCCAGGGCGCATTGCGGAACGCGGCGCGCCCGTCAGCCAGCATCACGCCCCACTCCGGCGCGGCGATGTCGCCCCCATAGCCGAGGAACATCAGCGCCGCCCCGTTGAGCAGTGCCCAACTGAGCGTCACGCCGGCGAAGGCCAGCAGCGGCGGGGCCGCCGTTGGGATAACGTGCCGCCACAGGATCGCGCGCGGTCCCGCGCCAAGCGCCCGCGCCGCCTCCACAAACGGCAGCGACCGCGCCTGGATCACCGCCGCGCGCGTCACGCGGGCGTAAGAAGGAATACCCGCGATGCCCACCGCCAGCGCCACCTGAACGGTGCCGCTCCCCAGCAGCGCGATCAGCGCCAGGGCCAGGATCAGGCTGGGGAAGGCCAGCAGCGCGTCCATCAGCATCATCAGGCTGGCGTCGAGCCAGCGCTCGCCGTAGCCCGCCGCGACACCAATGGCCAGCCCCGGCCCCAGGGCAATCAGAGCCGTCAGCAACGCGACGCCTAGCGTGCGCCGGCCCCCGTACAGCGTGCGACTGAACACGTCGCGCCCCAGCAGATCGGTGCCGAAATAATGCCCGGTCGAGGGCGGCACAAGTTGCTCCTCCGGCACGGCGCGGTGCGGGTCGTGAGTCGCCAGCCAGGGCGCGAGCACAGCCAGGGCGATCATCGCTGCCAGCAGCAACAGCGCCGCGTGCAGCCGCCTCCGCCGCCAGCCATTGACCATGCCGCTACCCCTCCACGCGCACGCGCGGGTCAGCCAGCGCGTAGAGGACATCGGCCAGCGCGTGAATCAGGCTGTAGGTCAGCGCGGTGAGCGTCACAAGGCTCTGGATTACCGGAAAATCGCGGTTGTCAATCGCCATCAGCAGCAGCCGCCCCAGCCCGCGCCGCACGAAGATCGACTCGGTGACCACCGTCCCGCCCAGCAG
>CAYNHD010000272.1:0-5615 GCA_964396775.1 uncultured Thermoflexus sp.
AGGGGCCGGGGGATAGGGGCGTTCTGGCAATCGCCCAACAACTTGTTCGTGGCCCGTGCGTATCTCACAGCCTGCGGTATAGTAGAGCCACTGAGCCACAAACACCGCAGCGGAGAGAGACACCTTTGGTGCTTCCCAGCACAATTGCCATAGATGGGCCAGCCGGCTCTGGCAAGAGCAGCGTATCCTTCGCCCTGGCCCAACGCCTGGGTTACCTCTTTGTGGACACGGGCGCTTTTTACCGGGCTATCACGCTGCTGGCCCTGCGTGCTGGTCAAGACCCGTCCGACAGCGAAGGCGTGGTCGCGCTGGCGCGCAGCGCGGCGCTGGACATAACCAGTGACCTGGGTAGCGATGGGCGGCAGTACACGGTGCTGGCCAACGGCGAAGACGTGACGGGGGAGATTCACTCGCCCCAGGTTGATGCGCATGTCTCCGTTGTGGCGGCCAACCCCGGCGTGCGCCAGGCCATGCTCTCTGCCCAACGCGCTTTGGCCGCGCGCGGTCGCGTGATCATGGCCGGGCGCGACATCGGCACGGTCGTGTTGCCGGATGCCGATCTCAAAATCTACATTGATGCCAACCTGGAAAAGCGCGCCGAACGCCGCTACGCGCAGCGACTCAGCAACGGAGAGCCAGCCGACCTGGCCCAGATCAGCGAGGGGCTGCGCCAGCGCGACACTATTGACAGCCAGCGCGACGTTGCCCCCCTGTTGCGCGCGCCGGATGCCGTCTATCTGGATACGACGATGCTCTCGCTGGAACAGGCTGTCGAAGCTGCCTACCAGATCGTTGTAGGCTGGGACAGGCACCAACCCGCGCCGGTCAGTGAGCCGGCGAGCCAGCCCTGACCCGCTGCCGGTGAGTTGCGGGAGCCAGCGCCCTGTCCTATGATGGTTTGATGCTGCGAGAGTCACACCAGAGGGACAGGGACCGAGCGCATGACACTGGTTTACCTGGTGGCGGCCTGGGTAGCGGGCATTCTGGTCGTCCAGTCGCCAGAGCCAGGCGCTGAAACATGGCTGGCCGCCGGCGTCGCCTTGCTGCTGTTGGCCGTCGCCTTCCGCGCGGAGCGCCCGCTGCGGCTGGCCTTCGTCCTGGCCGCCATGTTTGCCATGGGAGCGGCGCGCCACGCCTGGTACCAGCGCCCGCCTGCCGCTGACCACACCGCGCGCTACACGGACTCCGGCTTTGTGACGGTCGTTGGCACAGTCTCCCGCACGCCCGAAATCCGCGAAACCTTTGTCAACCTGACCGTTGAAGTCGAGACGCTGGCTGGCGAGACGGGTACCGTGCGCGCTCAGGGGCGGATTCTGGCCCAGGTCCCGCGTTACGGCGATTACGCCTTCGGTGATCGCGTTCGGGTGGCTGGCAGCCTGCTCACCCCGCCGGAGTTCGACACGTTCTCCTACCGCGATTACCTGGCTCGCCGGGGCATCTACGCCATCATGCCCAACGCGCGCGTCGAGCGGCTGGCTCGCCACCAGGGTAGTCCCTGGGCGCAAGCCCTCTTCGATCTGCGCGACAACGCCCGCCAGACTCTCGACTGCCTGCTGCCCAGCCCCGAAGCACCGCTGCTGGCTGGCATTCTGCTCGGCATTGACGATGAGCTGCCCGCCAACATCCAGGAAGCCTTCAACCGCACCGGGACCGCCCATATCATCGCCATCTCCGGCTCCAATCTGATCATTGTCATGAGGGTGGTGCTGGGCCTGCTGACTCCCCTGCTCGGCATCCGGCGAGCGCGGCTGATCACGGTCGCCAGCGTGGGAGCTTACACCGCGTTCGTGGGTGGCGACCCGACGGTGGTGCGCGCGGCGATCATGGGCTGTCTGGCCCTGTTCGCCGCACAGACCGGGCGCAAGGCGCACGGCATCACCTCGCTGGCTTTTGCCGTGTGGCTGATGTCGCTGCACAACCCGGCCATCCTGTGGGACGTTGGCTTCCAGTTCAGCGCAGCCGCCACCGCGAGTCTCGTCCTGTTCGGGGATAGTTTCACCCGCGCGCTCGAAGCCGTGTTACGCTTGTTGCTGCCCGGCCACACAGCCCGCAAAGTCACCGCTTGGCTGGCGGAGCCAGTGGCGATCAGCCTGGCAGCCCAGGTCGCTACCACACCGCTGGCGATGATCTACTTCGGAAACATCTCGCTTGCTGCGCTGCTTGCCAACGCACTCGTGGTTTCCGTCCAGCCCTACATCATGATCTTCGGATGGCTGACACTCGTCAGCGGAATGGTCGTCTCACCCCTGGGCAATATCCTGGCCTGGAGTGTCTGGCTGCCGCTGGCGTACACGCTCGCCGTAGTCCGGTGGCTGGCTGATTTCTCGTGGGCCTCACTCAGTGTCTCGGTCGCGTCGCCAGCCGTGTGGGGCTTTTACCTCTTGCTCTTCGGGGTTGGCTGGCTGCGTCTGATGCACCCGGAAGACCGGGCGGCGTTGCTGGCCGGCCTGCGCCGCCGTCTCAAGACGGGGACTGCGCTGCTGGCGACTGGCGTGGTGTGCGTCGCGGTGTGGTACACGGCCCTGACGCAGCCCGACGGCAAGCTGCATATCTGGTTCCTGGACATCGGGCACGGCCACGCCGTTCTGATCCAGTCGCCGCGCGGGGCGCAGATTCTGCTCGACGGCGGGCCGAACCCCAGCCGGCTGCGCCAGGCGGTTGGCGATGCGCTGCCCGCCTGGGATCGCGCGCTTGATCTGGTGATTGCCACTCAGCCTACGTCCGCAGCCATTGGCGCGTTGCCCGCGTTGCTGGCCCATTACGACGCTGGCCTCCTCGCCTCGAACGGCCACACTCAGCAGAACAGCGTCGCCGAGGCGCTCGCCGGGCGAGTCGCCAGCGAGGGGATTCAGACGCTCACCCTGGCAGCCGGCCAGCAAATCCTCACCGATGATGGTCTGCTGATCGAGGTCATCCACCCCCGGCGACTCCCTACCCCGGACGATGATCCTGACGATGTGGCTCTGACGCTGCGCGTCACCTTCGGCCAGGCCACGTTCCTGGTCGCGCCGGGACTCTCGGCGGCGGCGGTCGGGGAGTTGCTGGACTCCGGGGAGTATCTGGGTAGCACCGTTGCGCTGCTGCCAGCGCACGGCAGCGACAAAGCCAACACCCCCGGATTCCTCGCCGCCGTGCACCCTCAGGTGGCGGTGGTGATGGTTGGCGCTGGTAACCGGGCCGGCCTGCCGGGTGCGGAGACTGTGGAGCGTCTGGAAGCAGCCGGTGCGCGGCTCTATCGCACCGACCGGCATGGGACTGTCGAGTTTGTCACGGACGGGTACACGCTGAGAGTCTACCCGGAAGCAGAGTAACTCGACCGCGCCCGCTCCATGAACCAGGTCTGGCTGTCCAGGGGGGCCTCACCGTCGCGGGGGGCCAGCCGTTTGTACGTGCCGTCCGGCTGTAGCTCGCGCGCCTTGACATTATCCATCATCGAGATGCGCAGCACTTCGTCGAGCAGCCGGGCCTTGATCTGTTCGTCTTCTACAGGGAAGACCGTCTCAACGCGCCGATCCAGGTTGCGTGGCATGAGATCGGCGCTCCCCATGTAAATCTCCGGGTTTCCGCCGTTGGCGAAGTAATAAACGCGGGGATGTTCCAGGAATCGCCCTACCACGCTGGTGACGCGAATATTCTCGCTCACCCCCTTGATACCAGGGCGCAGGCAGCAGATGCCTCGCACCAACAGGTCAACCTTCACGTTGGCCATGGACGCCTCATAGAGCAGCCGGATCAGTCTGGCGTCCACCAGCGCGTTCATCTTCAGGATCATGTGGGCTTCGCGCCCAGCCCTGGCGTGGTCAATCTCACGGCGGATCAACTGCTCGAATTGTTCGCGCAGATATTCGGGGGCCACCAGCAGCTTGTTGTAGGTGGCTCCAGGGGCGTACCCCGTCAGGCGGTTGAATAGTTCGCTGGCGTCCGTCCCGATGTCAGGGCGGCTGGTCAGCAGGCCGATGTCGGTGTAGACGCGGGCGGTTGTCGCGTTATAATTCCCTGTGCTCAGGTGCACGTAGCGGCGCAGACCATCGTCTTCGCGCCGCACCACCAGCGCCACCTTGCAATGCGTCTTCAGGCCGAGCAGTCCGTACACCACATGAACGCCCTGTGCCTCCAGCTTGCGCGCCCAAACGATATTGTTCTCCTCGTCAAAGCGCGCTTTTAGCTCGACAAGCACCGCTACCTGCTTGCCGTTCTCCTGCGCCTCAAGCAGCGCGTTCACGATGGGGGAGTTGATGCCCACCCGGTACAACGTCGTCTTGATAGCCAGCACTTTCGGGTCATGCGCTGCCTGCCGGAAGAACTGGATGACCGGCAGAAATGAGTCGTAAGGATGGTACAGCATCACATCCTGCTCGCGCAGCACAGAGAAAATGTCCTCTGTCCGGCTCAGAACATCAGGGATCACCGGGATATAGGGCGGGTCGCGCAAGTCCGGCACATCAAGGCTGGCCAGCTCGAATAGCTGGCTCAGCCCCAGGGGGCCAGGCAATTGGTAGATGTCCGACCGCTCGATGTTGAGATGCCCCTTGAGCAGATCGAGCAAGTACTGCGGCATGTCTTCCTGCACTTCCAGGCGCACCACGCGCCCGAAGCGCCGCTGTCGCACCCCGGCCTCAATCGTCTCCAGCAGGTCAGACGCCTCGTCCTCTTCAATCTCCATGTCCGCATTGCGCGTGACCCGGAACGGGTGAGCCTCCAGAATCTGGCCCCCTGGGAACAGGGCGCTGAGGTTAGCAGCGATGATCTCTTCCAGGTACACAAATTGCCTGTGTTTGCCCACGCGCTGTCCGGCGTAGCGGCGAGCGATTTCGTGCACGGGGACCAGGCGCGGCAGAGCCTGGGGCACCTTCACCCGCGCGAATCGCTGCAGTTGGTTGTGGTTCAGCAGCAGGACAGCCAGGTTCAGGCTCAGGTTGGAAATGAAGGGGAACGGACGGCCCGGATCAACTGCCAGCGGGGTGAGCACCGGAAAAACCTCGCTCTCAAAGTACAGGCGCAGCGCCTCCTTGTGTTCCTCCGGCAGGCTCTGGTAAGGAACCACGCTGATTTTGTGCTGTCGCAATTTGGGGATAATCTCATCATGCAGGCAGCGGTACTGCGTCTCCAGCATGGGTAACAGGCGCTTACGAATGGCCGCAAGCTGTTGGGTGGGCGTCAGGCCGTCGGCGGGAGTCTCTACCACACCGGCAGCCACCTGTTCGCGCAAGCCCGACACCCGGATCATGAAAAACTCGTCCAGGTTGTTGGCGAAGATCGCCAGGAACTTGACGCGCTCCAGGAGCGGGATGCTGGGATCAAGCGCCTCTTCTAGAACCCGGTAGTTGAACTCCAGCATACTCAGTTCGCGGTTGATATACAGCTTGGGATCTCGCAAGTCTGGTGCTGAGGCGATTTCCTGTTCGTCAGCCGTGAGCGTGCTCATAAACAACCCCGCAGAGAATGACAGATCGTGATGGGTCTCCTTTAGCTGAAGTATAGCACAAACCCAGGCCCGTTCGCGGGGCAGGAGAGTAGGCCGGGCGCAGCGAGGCCGGGGGTGAGGTCAACGCCGCTCGATCTCAGGCGAATTGCGGGCGCGTGCAAAATCCGTCAGGTAGGGGCGTATTGCAATA
>CAYNHD010000273.1:0-5610 GCA_964396775.1 uncultured Thermoflexus sp.
GGGGACGATCTGGCAAGCCGCTCGCCCCTTCCCCTGGCTTTGCTGGGGGAAGGGGTCGGGGGACGGGGGCCTTCGACAACTGCCTGACAACTCGTTCGTGGACCCAGGGCCACAGTCCTATTTCCGATCCCCTTGCCGCGCGGTACACTTGCGGCACATGGTGAGGCAAGCCCAGGAGGTGTGCCCATGAACCCGCGTTCGCGCTGGCTGTGCGTGCTGGGGGCGGTGGGGAGTGTCCTGGCGCTGGCGCTGCCACTGGTGGGCACAGCGCGCGGCCAGCCAGGCGACGTGGCCCTGGCCTACGTCTGGCAGGATACGGTCACCCTGGCCGACTCCGCCGGGCAGCCGCTGGAGCAGACCGGCCCCACATTCACCTACGGGCAGGGCGCGCGCCTGTTCTGGACTGCCGACGGGCGGATGCTTTACATCGCCCGCGACGACGGCCTGTACGCGACCGGCGCGACCGGCGGCGCGGCGGTGCAGGTGCCCGGCTTCTACGGGCGCACGCTGACGCTCTCCCAGGACGGGCAGACGCTCTACTACCTGGAGACTGTCTCTCCGCAGCAGGCCGGCGAGCAGTACCCCGACCGCGTGTCCTTCCCCTTCCGCGACCTGGATTTCAGCGTCGCCGACGGCAGCACCGGGCGGCTGACCGGCTACTTCGGGCGCTTCCAGGCGGGGTCGTCGCAGGTGGCGGTCACGTTTGCGGCGGCGCTTTACGTGCGCGATGGAGGCTTGCTCGGCTCTGGCCGTCCGAACCTGTGGCCCACTTATGGCAGCAATGTGTTCGGCACATGCTGCTTCCCGGACCCTGGGCTGGCGCTCTACAACGTCGGCACGGGCGATTTCACCATCTACGATGCTGACTTCCTGCCCGGCGCGGCGACGACCAATCCGGCGCGCACGCACCTGGCCGGGCCGACCGTCAACAGCGTGCTGCGCGTGATTGACCTGATCACCGGCGGCGTGCGCGATTATGAGATCGCCATCGCTGGCGGCCTGGGCGTCATCGAGCGTGTGGCCTGGTCGCCGGACAACGCCTTCCTCTACTTCATCGCCCGCTACGCTTCCACAACACCGCTGGCGCTGGACAGAGAGCCGGCCTTTCCGGTTGACCTGCGCAGCGCCGACATCATCCTCTACCGTCTCAACCTGGTCACCGGGGTCATCCGCGAGCTGGCTCGCCGCCCCGATGTGTATGGCGTCAGTTCGCTGGCGGCGACCGAGCGTTACGTCTTCGCCGTCGTGGTGGACCCCAACACGCTGCTGGTCAATGACCTGAACGCGCGCCGTGTCTGGCCAGGCGCGCAGCCGACCGACCCGGAGATGCAGGTCTACATGCCTGCCACGCACCTCTGGCGAGTCCCGGTCGAGGGTGGCGCGGGGGAGGACATCGCCGAGAACGTGTGGGGGCTGGCCGCGCGACCCGTGCGCTGAGAGGCCGTTTGAGAGGTATCTTTACCCCCTCCCCGGCCCTTCCCCCGCAAGCAAGGGAAGGGAGAAAGGACTGCTCTTGAATTTAGGGTGGGGTTGCAGACCTTTTCTGAGGCGTGGCGGGGGGCAGGAACAAGGTTGTCAGGCTGTTGACGGAAGGCCCCTATCCCCTGGCCCCTTCCCCCAGCCAAGCCAGGGGAAGGGGAGAGCGGCCAACCGGAGTCCCCCCTCTAGCTCGGCTGGAGGGGGGATCAAGGGGGGAGGCGTTCAGCGGGCATGTTCGACTCTCCACTGGTGACGGGCCGTTTGTGGACTCGTCACGAAGGGGCACAACTGCCAGACGCTTCGGCTAACAGAAAGGCACCGCTGTGCAGTTATTCCGCAAGGTACTGCTCCCCATTGACGCGCCGCGCGTGCTGCTGATCACCGGCGGGTCGTCGGGCATTGGCCGGGCGGCGGCCCTGCTCTTTGCCGCCCTGGGCGACCGCGTGACCGTCACCGGACGCCACGCCGACCGCCTGGAGATGCTGCGCCGCGAGGTCGAGGAGCGTGAGCTACCGGGCATGATCCTGCCCGTCGTCGCCGACGTGACCGACGCCGAGGCCATGCAACACGCCGTCGCCCTGACGCTGGCCGAGTTCAACCGGCTCGATGTGCTGGTCGCCAATGCCGGAATCGGGCATCGCGGCCCGCTGATCGAGGCGGCGTGGGGGGACATCGAGACGGTGCTGCGCACCAACATTGACGGCGTGATCCACAGCGTGCGGGCGGCGGTGCCAGCCATGCGCGCCAGCGGCGGCGGGCACATCGTGATCATCTCGTCGGTGTTGGGGGCATTGCCGGGGCCTTACGTCAGCGTCTATTGCGCCAGCAAAGCCGCCGTAGACGCGCTGGGGCGCTCGCTGCGCGCTGAACTGCGCGCCGACCGGATTCGCGTCTCGGTGCTGTGGGTGGGGCAGACGCACACCGAGTTCGCCGAGCGGCGGCTCGGCCAGCCAGGGCGCGTGGCTCCCCGGTGGCCACCGATGACGCCGGAGCAGGTCGCCGGGGGCATCGCCCGCGCGCTGGAGCGCAAGCCGCGCACCATGACTCTGCGCTGGCGCGACAGCGCCCTGCTGTGGGCGGGGCGGCATTTCCCGGCGCTGGCTGAGCGCCTCCTGGCGCGCATCTACGGTTGATGCGCGCGGACGCTGCTACAATCTGGCAGACAGCAGGAGGATTGCGCATGGACGCCTACACTCTACCCGCCGCAACCCACATCGCTCATGCCCATCTGCGCGTCGCCGATCTTGAGCGCGCGCTGGCTTTCTATCGCGATCTTCTCGGACTGCGCATGATCACAGTCGGCGGCGCAAGCGCGGCGCTCTCAGCGACCGGCGCGCTCCCGCCGCTGATCGTGCTGGAGGCGCATCCCGGCGCGCGGCCCAGGCCGCCGCGCACGACCGGGCTGTTCCACGTGGCGATCCGCTTGCCAGACCGCGTGGCCCTGGCGCGCACGTTGCGGCGGCTGCTTGAGCGCGAATGGCCGCTGCACGGAGCGGCGGATCACGGCGTCAGCGAGGCGCTCTACCTGAGCGACCCGGACGGCAACGGGCTGGAACTGTACACCGACCGCCCGCGCGAGGCATGGCCCTGGCAGGCGGGACAGGTGGCGATGGTCAGCGAGCCGCTCGACGTGCGCGCCCTGCTGGGCCTGGCCCACGAAGCGGCGGAGGCGATTGATCCGCGCGCGGACATTGGTCACATGCACCTGCAGGTCTCCGATCTGGCGCGGGCGGAGGCGTTCTACTGCGGGCTGCTGGGGTTCGAGGTCACACAGCGCACCTATCCGGGCGCGCTGTTCGTGGCTGCCGGTGGCTACCACCATCACCTGGGGCTGAACATCTGGGCCGGGCGCGGCGCGCCCTCACCGCCGCCGGACGCTGCCGGGCTGGTGGCCTTCGGCGTGCGCCTGCCCGATGTAGAGACCTGGGCGGCGCTGCTGGCGCGATTGGAAGGCGCGGGGACCGCGTTCGATGCTCAGAGCGACGGGGACGATCCACGCCGCGCTCTGCTGCGCGACCCGGATGGCACGAGCGTGGTGTTGTTGTCGGACTAGTACATCAGGGCGGAAATAGGCGCGCGGTTTGGCCTGATTGACCCCTATCCCCCCAGCCCCCTTTCCCCGCCAGCGGAGAAAGGGGGAGCAGACTCAAGTCCCTCCCTGCTGGCGGGGAGGGATTTAGGGTGGGGTAAACCATCGAACAGCCACTGGTGGACTTCCGCCGTGCTGCACTAGGCAGGGCGGGCCAGGGCGCAGCAGAGCAGCGCCCCTCCTCCTCCCGCACTTCGTCCGCGTGCCTGTCATTCCACGCTGACGTTCTCCGCGCCGAGCATGTTGGCGGCGAAGGTCAGAATGTCCTCGTTGATACGGATCGGGTTGTTCGGGAACTCCAGGCAGGCCCGCCGGCCCTCTCCCTCCAGAATGAAGCGGAACCGATCCCGGCCCGGATACTGCGTCAGGAAGCCGTGCAGCCGGCGCAGCTTGCGGCGGTCGGCGGTCGAGTCGCCGGAGCGGGCGATGGTCAGGGTCAGCAGGCGACTGGCAGCGGGCGCGGCTTCGCGCGGCGGCTCGGCGGGCGGCTGACGCCGCGCTGGAACAGGGGGCAGGGCGTCGGCGTCGGCGGGCGTCACCGGCGGCTGCACGGGGGCGGGCGGGCGCACGCGGCCCAACTCGTCGAAGGCGGATTCGCGCTTAGGTGTCTGCACCTCGTCCACCGGGCGAACCTCTGCCTCTTGGCCAGTCGCCTCGTGGGAGCCGCCATACGGCTCCGGCGACCAGCCGCTGTCCCATTCCGCTTCCAACCAACCCGGCATCTCGCGGTCGGTGAGCGGCCCCGGAGGGGGCGGCGGCGCGCTGTGCGCAGGGGAGGGGGGCGCAATCGGCGGCGTGTCGGGCGCGCTGGCCCCTGCCGAGGCCGGGATGACCGGCTCGGTGACCGGCGTGGGCTGCTCGTCCTCGTGGGCGGCGACCATCTCGCCGGTCTCCTCGTCGAAGGGGCCGTTGTCTTCACCATCAGCGTCTTCGTCGAGGGCAGCCGGGCCTTCGTCGGCAATCCACGACAGCCGAAGGTCGTCCAGACTGGGCGGGCGCTCGACGGCGGAGATCACATCGAAGTTCTGCGTCACCGAGTCCACAATGACCTGCATATCGCCGCGCGAGGTGTCTGCCTTGCCCTTGACGACCAGCACGGCGTCCTCGTCCACGATGTCCTGATATTGCGTCCAGGTGCGCGGGAACATGACCGCGCTGATCGTGCCGGTGATGTCCTCGATGGTCAGCACGGCCATCGCGTCACCGCGCTTGGTGAAGAAGGTGCGCAGGTTAGTCACCAGCCCGGCGATGGTCACCTGCAGGCCGTTAGCCGCTTCGCCCGCCTCGGTTAGCTCGGCGCTGGTGTGGGTGGTGACCTGCTGAAGCTGAGCCATCACCGACTTGAGCGGGTGATCGGTCACGTAGAGGCCGACCAGCTCGCGCTCCCAGTTGAGCATCTCGCGCCTGGAGATCGGCTCTACGTCGTGCAGGCTGGCCAGGATGCTCTCCTGCGCGCCGAAGCTGACGCCCGTTTCCGCCCCGAAGAGGCTCATCTGCCCAGCGTCTTTGGCTTTGTGGTGGTCGGCGGAGAAGCTGACAATGCGATCCAGCGCGGCCAACAGAGTGGGCCGGCTGCCGAACTCGTCCAGCGCGCCGACCTTGATCAGCGACTCCAGCGCGCGCTTGTTGACGATGCGCGCGTCCACACGGCGGCAGAAGTCGTCCAGGTCGCGGAAGGGGCCGCCCTCGGCGCGGGCGCTGAGGATATGCTCCAGCGGCCCGACGCCCACGTTCTTGATCGCGCCCAGCCCGAAGCGAACGGCGCGCGTGCCGTCCGGCTGCGTCTGGATGCTGAAGTCCAATTCGCTGCTGTTGACGGTGGGCGGCAGCACGGCGATGCCCATGCGGTGGCAGTCGGCGGCGAAGAGACCAACCTTACCGGAGTCGTCGCGGTGCACGCTCATCAGGGCGGCCATGTACTCGTGCGGGTAGTGGCACTTGAGGAAGGCCGTCTGGCAGGTGAGCACGGCGTAGTCGGCGGCGTGGGACTTGTTAAATCCATACCGCGCGAAGAACTCGATGTCGTCGAAGATGGCGTTGGC
>CAYNHD010000274.1:0-2812 GCA_964396775.1 uncultured Thermoflexus sp.
CTGGCGTTGCGCGCTTCCCGCTGCGCCGAGCGCGTGGAGTTCATAACACGCTCTAGAAGAGGTCTTCGTCTTCTTCGTCGTCGCGCTCGTAGTCGCCTTCGTCGCCCAGGTAGGAAAAGTGGCGGTGATTCAGCGAGCCGTCCTCGTTGAGCAGGTCCTCGTCTTCGAGCAGATCGTCGTCGAAGTCGCTGAAGTCGAAGAGCGGCATGAGGTCTTCACCGGCCAGCGAGGAGGCGGACTGCGCCTCGGCGACTGCATCGGCCAGTTCGTCGTCTTCTTGAGAAGCGGCCAGGGCAGCCAACTGGTCGAGGGCGCGGTTGGCCTGCTTGCCGCCGATCTCGCCCAGCGCCCAGATCGCCATCTCCTGAATCTCGCGGTCGTCCTCGTAAGCCAGCTCGATCAGGCGGGGCACCGCCGGGCGCAATTCCAGCTCGCCAGCAGCGCGGGCCGCTTCGTAGCGCATCTCCGGGCGCTCGCTGGATAGCTCGTCCATGATGCGCGAAGCCCAACGCTCGTCGCAGGAGCGGCCCATGGCAAAGACGGCGCTGACGCGCATGGATAGCTCGTCGGCGTAGTACGCTTCGCGGATGAGTTCGGCCACGCCCTCGCGCCCGCAGTTGCCGATGGCTTCCAGGGCGCGGCGGCGCACGTCGAGGTCTTCGCTGAGGTCGCCATACAGGGCGAAGAGGAGGTCTTGCAGGCGCGCGCTCAGCATTGCGGGGAGCTTGCCCAACTCGCCCTGGAGCACGAACTGGCCCAGCGCCTTGACGGCGGCGGCGCGCACCGCGATGAAGGGGTCGCCCTGGGCGAGGTGCATCAGGCGCTCGATGACGCGGCGCGGGCTGTCCTCCAGGATGCCCTCAATGGCTGCTGCGCGCACACCGGCGTCTGGGTCGTCCAGCGCGGGATGGACGACGGCGCTAAAGTCTAGCTCGAAGTTCGTCTCAGCGGTTTCGACCAGGCGCGCGACCAGCGCCCGGCGGCGCGCGACGGGCATCTCGCTCCACAGCGCGCGAAACTGGGCGAGATGCGCGCCGTCAAGGTCGGAGAGCGCATAGATCGCTTCGGCGGTGAACGATGCGTCGGGATCGCGCAGCAGGGCGACGGTGCGCTGGAAGCGGGCGCTGCGCTCCTCTTCGTTGATAGCTCCGTGAATCATGCTTGCCAGTTCGCTTTCTGCCTATCTGATGCTGTCAATGTTGATCGGGTTGAAGATGTCGTTCAGCACGGTGAGGAAGATGATGCCGAGCAGCAGCATCACGCCGATCAGGTGGATCAACCCTTCACGCTCCGGCTTCATCGGCTTGCCGCGAATGATCTCAATGACCACGAAGAGGAGTCGCCCGCCATCCAGCCCAGGGATGGGCAGCAGGTTGGTGATGCCCAGGGCCACGCTGATCATCGCGGCGAAGAGCACGATGGGATACATCTCCCCTTCGTCGAGACTCTGCTCGAAGATGGGCGCGCCAAGCTGGCCGATGCCCACCGGGCTGACCGGTCGGGCGGTCTCCAGCGCGACATCGCCGCGTACCAGGTCCTGCACAAATTCGGCCATCAGGCGGTGCAGGTCTACGAACTCCTCTACACCGGTGCTGATGGCCTCCCCCAGGGGCAGGGCGCGCGTGTAGGTTTGGGCGTTGCGATTGACCGCCGTCACGCCAATGACCGACGGCTCCACACCGGCGATGCCGATGCCGATGCGCACCACGCCGTCGCTGTCGGGGCGTGGGGTGACGGGCAGATCGAGGCGCTCGCTGCCACGCAGGACGGTGATCACAATCTCTTCGCGGTCGTGCGCCTGGGTGTACTCCTGAAGCTGCTCGATGCTGCTGATCTCGATGCCGTCTACAGCGACGATAAGATCTTCCGGCAGGAAGCCGGCGTCGTAGGCGGGCATGTTGCGCTCGACCGAGTCAATGTAGACGCGCTCGACGGTCTGACCGGTCTGGCTGGTGACGTTCAGGGTCGTCTCGAACGTTGCCGCGTCGCGCTTGACCTGCAAAGTCACCGCCTGGTTGAGGTTGCTGGCAATCAGGTGGTTAAACGCATCGGCGGACTCGACCTCCTGCCCGTTGATGGCGGTGATGATGTCGCCCGGTTGCAGCCCGGCTTCTGCCGCCGCTGAAGCGGGTTCCACGTCGTAGACAGTGACATCGGCGCGGGCGAAGGGCTGGCCGACCAGGGCGACGAAGATAAACAGCAGCAACGCCGCCACAAAGTTGATCCCCGGCCCGCCGATGAGGAAGAGCATCCGCTCCCAGGGCGATGCCTGGAAGACACTCTTGGGGTTCTTGATGCCCCGCTCCTCGATCTCGCGGCGGTCGGCGCTCAGTTCGTCGGGGCTTTTCTGGCGCACGAAGTCCTCGCCATAGGGACGCACGAAGCCGCCAATGGGCAGCCAGTTGAGCGTGTAGATCGTGTCCCCTTTGGTGAAGAGCGTCTTGGCGCGCGGTGGGAAGCCGATGCCGAACTCCAGCACGGTGATACCGACCAGCTTCGCACCGACGAAATGCCCCAGTTCGTGAATGATCACCAGAGGGACCAGGACCAGCACAAACGAGGCCAGCCCCAGCAGGAAGTTATCCATCCACCTACCTCAGTCTGCTGCTCGCCCAAGCAAACGGGGCGTCAAGCAAGGACGCCCCCGGTTGGGTCTGCCAGGACGCGCACAGCGGGATTGACTTACCTTATGCTGAGATTATAGCTTTCGGGCGGGGTGGTAGCAAGGCTGGTTGTGGCGGGCGCCGCATCTCACGATGGGGGCGAAATGCTTGAACCGCAGAGGCGCAGAGGACGCGGAGAAGAGCTTACG
>CAYNHD010000274.1:2822-5595 GCA_964396775.1 uncultured Thermoflexus sp.
CTGCGCTCTCTGCGCCTCAGCGGTGATCTTTTGCCCCAGGAATGAGATATGCCCTGTAGCGGGCGCGCGGCACCTGGGCCACAACCTGCCGTGCTGCCGCTCGCTGACCGGTCAGACGCGGGTGAGGCGCTGGCGACGTGGCGCGGGCGGCTTGTGAAAGCCGAACACGTTGATGCGCTTGTGCATCCGCTCCGCCTGGGCGAGCACATGCGCGGCGAAATCCACCGCGTCGGCGCGGTCGTCGGTGGGGATGGGGATGGTCATGGTGTGGCCCTGGAAGGGGACGATGATCAGGGCGAAAGTGTAGGAAGTGGTGGTCTGGCGGTCGGGCGAGCCGTCGCGGTCGTAGTCGGCGAAGCTGAAACCGGGCTGCATCCGCACGCCCACGCCGCCGATGTCGGCCCAGCGCAGCGTGGCAATGGCGCTGGCGGGGGCCGGAGCACGCCGCCGCTCCACGCCCGCCGCGCTCAGTGTGTAGACGTGGCCAGACGGCGACTTCCAGGACAGGGTGTTCGCGCCGAGCGTGAGCGGCGCGATCTCGTGGTAGCGTTGCACGATGCGGTGCAGCGTGATCTGGCAGCGCAGGTAATCGAGCGGCGTCTCGCTGGTGACCAGTTCCGGGTGCCGGTGAACGTAACCGAGGGCGCGTAGCAACACAGCGGTGGTCACGGCGAGCAGGATAAGCGCGGTGAGGAGTGCCACGGCCAGCATGGGCGCGCCCCGCCGTTAGGGACTCTGCTCAATGTGCGTGGACAGCACGCGCACTGCACCGGCCTGGCGCAGGGCAGCGGTCACCGGCGCGGCGTCCGCCTCGTCCACCAGGGCGATGATGGTGCCGCCGCGCCCGCCGCCAGAGAGCTTGGCACCGCGCGCGCCCGCCTCGCGCGCCACCTGGCACAGCCTGTCCAGAAGCTCGGAGGAGACGGTTAACTCGCGCAGCAGGGCGTGGTTCTCGTTCATGAGCGGGCCGAGCGAGTCCAGATCGCCCGTCTCGATACTCTGGCGAGCAGCGCGCGCGATCTCCCCGATGCGGGCGAAGAGGGCGTCCAGACGGGGCGGATCGGCGTCGTGCAGGCGGCGCACGTCGGCGACGGTCAGACGGGTGGGGCTGCTCTGGCCGCTGTCGGCGACGAACAGGGTGAAGGGCCGGGCGACGGCGAAGGTCTGCGGTGCCGTTCCGCGCACGAAGTAGACGGGGCGGGCGTAGACGATCACCGTGTTGTCAATGCCGCTCGGCGTCCCATGATGGCGCTTCTCCGCCTCGTAGACCAACGGGTTGAGGGCGTCATCGGGCAGACGTGCGCCCAGCGCAGCGGCCAGCGCGCGCATGATGGCCGTTGCCAGGGCAGCCCCGCTGCCCAGCCCGCTGGCGACGGGAATCGTGGAGCGCACGGTCAGGCGCAGGTCGGGCATGGGCGCGCGCAGATGTTCCAGGAGCAGTTGGGCGGGGTAGACCAGCGCATTGAAGAGGGGGCTATCTGGCGCAACCTGGGCGGCGGCGACGGTCTGGCCGAGAGCGGCAGCGTGGATGACGAGTCCGCCCCCTGGCGGGCCTGGCTCGGCAGTGACGGTCACCTGGACGGCGGTCAGCGGCGCGGCGATGGCGGGCTGCCCGTAGACGACGGCGTGCTCGCCGAAGAGGATGATCTTGCCCGGCGCTGAGGCGCTGACGGCGACCATAGGCGTGCGGCGGCTCCCCTTACAGGACGTACAAGACCAGACCGGCGGTGCCCACCCAGAGGACGACGGCCAGCAGCAGTGGCATATCCTCGAACAGCAATTCGTCCGGGGCGCTGCCCTGCCCGCGCACGTGGATCAGGTACAGGTAACGGAAAATGCCGTAGACGACAAAGGGGATGGTCAGCATCATGCGGTAGCCGTTGACGCGGATGGTCGTCGCCTCGACGGTGTACAGCATGTAGGTGAGCACGCTGCCGGTGGTGACCATGCGCAGCATGTCGTCCAGCAGGGGCATGTTGTAATCTTTGTACGTCGCGCGCACGTTCTCAGCGTCTTCGGCCAGCAGAATCAACTCCTGGCGGCGCTTGCCGATGGCCAGGAAGAGCGCCAGCAGCCCCGCGCACAGGTACAGCCAGGGCGAGAAGTGCGCCACGTCTATGACCACGATGCCGGCGACCACGCGCAGCACAAACCCGCCGGCGATGGCGAAGACATCGAGCAGTACGATATTCTTCAGGAAGAATGAGTAGGCGATGTGCAGGGCGAGATAGGCGAGCAAGACGGCGGTCAGCTTCCAGGTCAGCAGCAGGCTGGCGGCCAGCGCGATCAGCGGCATCACGGCAGCGGCAGCGACCGCCCAACTGACGGGCAGTTGCCCGGAGGGCAGGGGGCGCTGGCGCTTGCGTGGGTGGAGGCGGTCGCTCTCGATGTCCACCAGGTCGTTGATCAGGTAGATGCTGCTGGCTGCCAGGCAAAGCAGGATGAAGGCGGTCACCACGCGCGCCAGCGGCTCCACCTGTCCAAGCTGGCGGTCGAACAGGATGGCGGCGAAGACGAAGCCGTTCTTCGACCACTGGATGGGGCGCATGGCCACGATCAGGCCGCGCAAGGGGACTGGCAGCGTGTTCCATAGGGGGCGCAACGTGGCCTTCACCGAATACACGCGATTTCCTCCGCTCCAACACTGTGCACTGTGGGCGCATTATACCAGGGTTGTCCGCTCGCCCATAGTTCGGCGGTGCACGAACAACCTGTTGCTAAGGGAAGTTCAGGAATGCTTACTGAACGCCTCCCCCCTCCAGCCGAGCTAGAG
>CAYNHD010000275.1:0-5574 GCA_964396775.1 uncultured Thermoflexus sp.
AGGGCGTTCCAGTTGGCGTCGCGGATCTCGAAATGCAGGTGCGTGCCGCTGCTGTTGCCGGTGTTGCCCACCCCGCCGACTACATCGCCGGCGCTCACCTTCTGGTTGCAGCGCACCGAGACGCGCGACAGGTGCCCGTACAGGCTGAAGGTCGAGCCGTGCGCGATGACCACCACGTTGCCGTAGCCGGTGCTGTTCCACCCGGCAAAGACGACCGTGCCCGCGCCCGCCGCGTAGACCGGCTCGCCCGTCCGGGCCGACAGGTCTACGCCCGTGTGCCCCCCAGGGGCAAAACCCTGCACCCACTTGTAGTTGTCAAGCGGGCGGCGGCTCCAGGGCGGCGAGCCGTCGGTGACTTCGGCGGTGCAGCCCCACAAGATATAGGTGCCGCTGATCTCCCCACTGGCCCCAACGGTGACAGCCATCGGCTGGGGCAAGAACAACTCGCGCACGCCCTCGCCGCCGGGGATCACCACGCGCAGCCCTGGCACAAGGATTGTCTCCGGCGTGGAGCCAAACAGATCGTTGTATTCCGAGTCAATGATGGCGTAGGGATCAACCTTGTACTGCTCGGCCAGGTCGGCGATACGGATCGGATCGGTGACCTCGTGGTAGACGCCATCTTCGGGCAGGATGTTGAGCTGCACGCCGGGGCGCAGCGGGTTGTATTTGCTGCTCTTGTTCGACCAGATGAGCGTGTAGAAGTCCTCCAGCCCGAACTGCTCGGCAATGCTCTCCAGCGTGTCGCCGTCTTTGACCGTGTACTGGATGACCTGCGTGCGCGCCGTCGCCGGGCGGATGGTGAAAGGCGCGCTCTGGCGCACCAGGGCGTCGCCGGCAGGACGGGCGGGCACGGGCGTCAGCAGGGCGGCGGCGATCTCATCAGCGGCGGCGGTCGGGTAGAGCGGCCCGGCAATGGTGGTCGGTACGCCCGCGACGGGGGCGGGCGTAACCGTGGAGCGCGGCGCTACTGTCTGCGTGGGAGTCTGGGCGATGCCATCCTGGGGAGTGCCCTGCACAGGCGGGGCCTCCGGCACGCCACCATCGTCCCTGCCGAGCCAGACCAGCGCGGCGAGGGCCGAGAGGGTCAGCGCGCCCAGCAGCATCACCGCGGTCATGAGGCGCTGCGTCCAGGACGAGTCGGCGGGGCGGGTGCGGGTGGGCGACGTGTCATCGGCGCTGAGCGGCGGCTCGTCGGCGCGCACCTGCTGTTCGAGGGCTATGCGGCGGCTGGGGCTGGTATCGTCGTCGGTGATGGGGGGTTCTTCTGCGCGCAGCCGCTCGTCGAGCGAGAGGGGGTGGCGCGGTTTGGTGTCTTCCGGGGTGATCTCCGGTTCTTCGATCATGACCCTACGGCTCCCTATCCATCGTGCCTACCGATCCCCCCAGGTTCCGGGCGAGGATCGTACCGCAGGCCCCACGAATGCGCAATCGCGCGGCGGCGGGGTCAGGGTCCACGAACAAGTTGTTGGGCAATCGTCAGAATGCCCCTATCCCCCGGCCCCTTCCCCCAGCAAAGCTAGGGGAAGGGGAGAATCGCCTGCCAGATCATCCCCCCTCTAGCTCGGCTAGAGGAGGGACTGAGGGGGGAGGCGTTCATGAGCATTCCTGAACTTCCCTTAGCAACAGGTGGTTCGTGCACCGGCGGGTTCAAAACCCTTCAGGCGGTAGGGGCGCGTTAGCGCCGAGCGGGGGTGAGGCCAACCAGGGCGCAGCAGAGCCGCCTCCAACCGCCTGACAGGTTTTGCACGCAGTCCCTGCAAGCGAGATATTTCTTATGCACCTCTAACGAACAACGATCTATAATAGGGGTCGGAGAAAACCGGGTGATGGTGTGTTGAGGAGGGCCGGTATGCCGCTGTACGAATATCAGTGCACTGAGTGCGGGGTACGCTTCGAGCGCCATCAGCATTTCGGTGACGCGCCGATCAGCGCCTGCCCGGAGTGTGACGGCGAGGTGCGGCGCTTGATCGGGCCGGTCGGCGTCATCTTCAAGGGGAGCGGCTTCTACGCCACCGACAGCCGCAAGAAGACTGACGAGAAGACCGCCTCAAAAGACTGAGAGCGTATCCCTCGTGCTTTAGCTGGCACGATTATCCAGCCGGACCCCTGGGGTCCGGCCTTGTTTTCCCCGGACATGGCGTGTGCCCTCCTGCTGTTCCAAGACGAATCGCCAGAAACTTTATAACTAATAAATGTCGTGATAGTATAAATAGCACGGTTCTGGCCTGGCACCCGGCGCTCTCCTGCATTCAGTGCTCCAGTTCCTCCCGTCCGACTCCACTTCGGTCACGTTCACCAGCCCGCCGTCCACCGTTAGCGTTCTCAAGCGTTCGAGGAAGGATGTCCGTAGTTCAGGGAGGAAAACAGATGGCCACGTATGTCGTACTGCTTCGTTTTACCCAACAGGGAATGGCGACTGTCAAAGACAGTCCCAAGCGCCTGGATGCTGTCAAGGCGGCAGTGAAAGCCGCGGGGGGCGAGTTCAAGGCTTACTATCTGACGCTGGGCCGTTTCGATGAGGTGTCGATCATCGAAGCGCCGGACGATGCCACGTTCGCCAAGCTGATTCTCGCTGTGGCAGCTCAGGGAAATGTCCAGACAGAAACGTTGCGCGCCTTCACCGAGGATGAGTATCGCGCGCTCATTGCTGGCCTGCCGTAACGTTCTTGCGTGTTGCCCTATTGCCCGCCAGACATCCCTTCCCCAAGAGCAACTCGTAGGGGCGTAGCCATACGCCCCTACCGGCTCATTCCCCTCCTCTCACCTCGCGTTCCAGGCGGGCGAAGAACGCCATCATCAAGGTGCGGAGAACGACCAACGTCTTCCTCAAGGGTTAGACTTCTGAATGAGATTCTATGCGCTTGTTCGTCTCACTTTTGTAGTTACAATAGAAGCAGGAAAACCTCTCTTGATATTTGGTTTTTCAGGATAGGATGAAACATGTCCGATTTCATAACACTAACTTGCCCGAACTGCGGAGGAAGACTCCAGATCACAGACGATGTGGAACGCTTTGCCTGTGCGTTCTGTGGTGTTGAGCATATCGTCAGACGTAGTGGAGGTGTTGTCACACTCAAGCCCATAGTAGAGGGCTTGGCGAAGGTTCAAGTGGGGGTAGACAAGACCGCCTCTGAACTGGCAATTACCAGGCTTGGGGCAGAGATTGCACGCATTGAGGAACAGATCCAGAACCTCAATGCATCGCACTACAGACAACTCGCAGAACTTGATCTCGAATCCAAGATATCCGCACAGAAGACAAAGCCAAGAGACGTAGCCTGGGCCTCAGACATTCCTCTCAGGAAACTCCTGACCGGACTTGTGCTGCTCTTTGCCTTACTCTTTTTCATTCTGGTCATATTGACTGGCCAAGGAGCGGATTCTGAGGATTCCCCGAGAAGTATAACTGAGCCAAGTGGCGCTTCCACCGCTGATACCGAGGTAAGCGATGCTTTTGCGGTTGTGTGCTGTGCTAGTCTCATTCTAATGGTCTTGGTACCTATATGGCTCTTACGAGTGAGTTTCTTTCGCTGGCGAGAGAGCAAGTCGTCAATAAGACTCAGAGAAAGAGATAGTCAGCGCCAAGAGACAGAACGAGACTACAATCGCAGGCTTGCGACCCTGAAAGATGAATTGCTGGACAAGCAGAGACAGCTTGCTCGCCACAGAGACATCGTCTCCAGAGTGGATTAGCCCGCCAGTTCACTCATTTGTACAGTTAACCTTCTTCAAGGACAGCCTGACTGAAACGTTGCACGGTTTGGATGGGACACGCGCCCATGTTGCGATAGCCGAGATGCGGACGCTCGGTGTTGTAGTGCACCAGCCAGGCCTCGAAGTCGGTTTGTAGCTCATCGATGGTCGCGTAGAGCTTGCGTTTCAGGGCGACCGCGAAGAACTCCTCCTTAGCCGTGCGGATGAAGCGCTCCACAAAGCCGTTGGTCTGTGGCGAGGCGAGCGGCGTGCGGCGATGCTCGATGCTCTGCAGGTCCAGGTACAACTCGTAGGGATGGGCGTCCGTGCCGCAGAACTCGCGCCCGTTGTCGGTCAGCACGGCTCCTACCGTCAAGCCATGCTGCTGGTAGAAGGGCATCACGTACTCGTGCAGCAGGAAGGCACTGGCCTCCGGCTGCTTGCCGGTGTGTAGATAGCCGAAGGCATAGCTGCCGTAGGTATCCACCACCGCGTGCAGAATGACCCGTCCCACACCCGGCAAGCGACAGATCTGGGAGGTATCTACGCTGAGCAGTTCGCCTGGCTGGGAACTCTCCACGTGCCGTTCGCGGAAGCACGGATTGTGTTTTTCCAGCAGCTTCACCTGCTCACCGGTCAGCTCAACCCCATCTTCCAGATGGCGCTTCTCCAGCGCGTACAGCCGCTCGCTGCGCGTGCCCAGTCCGTGCTTGGTCAGAATGTCCTGCACCGTGACGGCGGATAGGCCAATGCCCAGCTGTTTGAGCTTGGCGCTGATCTTCTGGCAGCCCCAGCCGACCTGCTCGTACGACAGAGCCAGGATCTGCTCGACCACTTCTGGCGGCGTCGTTTGAGGATGGCTTTTGTGGATCGGTGGCAGGTCGCGCAGGCCATCCAGCCCGTGCTGCTCAAAACGTTTCTTGTACTCGTAGAACTGGCTACGGCTGATGCCCAGCTTGCGGCAGGCCTCACTCACATTGCCCAGCGTATCGGCAAAGGTCAGCATCTTCAGCCGGTTCTCGGCCAGCTTACGTTCGCTACTCGCGGTCATCGCACTCTCTCCTTCGCTCCCGATCATACCTCACTTTGTCCGCGAAGAAGATTTACTGTACAACTCATTCCTCTCCTCTCACCTCGCGCTCCAGCCGAGCGAAGAACGCCGCCATGAATGCATGGCGCTCACGGGCAATGGCCCGCCCGGTCTCCGTCTGCATCCGCTCGACAATGCGCGACAGCTTGTAGCTGAACTCGTGGCGCGGCGTGTGCTCCGCCCCGCCGCCGGGGTAGCCGGGCGGGACTTCGCCCCACAGCTTCTGCCCGGTCATGCCGCCGTAGGCGTAGGCGCGCGCCACGCCAATCGCGCCGATGGCGTCCAGCTTGTCCGCGTCGAAGACGACCTTCGCTTCGAGCGTCTGCGGGGCGATGGCGTTGCGGAAGCGGTGCGCGGCGATGGCGTGGGCCACTGCCTCGATGAACGCCGGCGCGGGGGGCGGATCGAGCTTGCTCAGTATCTCGCGGGCCTGCGCGGCAGCCAGCACCGCGTGATCGGCGGTTTCGGCGTTGTGCACGTGGGCGAGGTGATCTTCGCCGGCGCGCTGGATGTCGTGCAGCAGCACCGCCGTCTCGACAACGGCTATATCCGCGCCCTCCGCCTGGCCGATGCGCCGGGCGAGCGCCAGCACGCGCAGCACGTGGTCGAAGTCGTGAACGGGGTCGCTGCCGTCGTAGAGCGTGCGGGCGAACTCAATGCTGATCACGCGAGGTACCCTCCTGTAAACGAGACGGCAGGCGCGCAACCGCCTGCCGTCCCTCCAAACTCTGTGGCGGAGAGGGTGGGATTTGAACCCACGGAGCGGAATGTCCGCTCACGCGCTCTCC
>CAYNHD010000276.1:0-5574 GCA_964396775.1 uncultured Thermoflexus sp.
TTTCACGTTCGCTCAATGCCTATCCGCCCCAGAACTGTCGCCAGGAGATGGGGGGCGCACAGGGATAGAGATAGCATACGGTTGGCCTGATTTGCCTAACTCACCCCCAGCCTCGCTCCGCTCGGCCCCCCTCCAACACGGGGATGGGGCAGTGAGACGCGCCAGCGCCGGGCAGGGGTGAGGTCAGCTGTCTAGAGTGATCTCCCGAAGATCACCGTGAGGGAACATTTGTGCCTGGCTCATCACTCCTGCTGACCGCCGCGCTGATCGTGGCCTATGGCGGGATCATCGCCTGGATGATTGCCCTGCGCCGCCGGCCCCGCCGTATAGCCCGGCGGCGCTGGCTGGTGCTGGCGCTGATCGCGGCGTGGGCGGCGAACTGGGTGGCCCTGCTGCCCCGTGACGCGCACACGCGCGCGCCCTACGACGCGCTGCTGCCGGGCGCGCTGACCGCGCCCGCCCTGGCGATCCTGGCGGCCAACGCCGCGCTTGTCTTCTTCGGCGCGCTGCTGCTCAGCTACCTGCGTTCGCGGGCGGTCGGGGTGTGGCTGGTCGCGGGCGGCGCGTGGTGGCTGGCGCAGGCGGCGGCGTGCGTCTCGTCGTCCGGCTCTATACTTGGCCAGGTGGGATGGTACGGCAACCTGACCTCCGCCGATGACTGGGCAGCCTGGCTGGTCGTCGGCGGGTGGCTGCTGGGGGGCGTCGTGCTCATGCTGACCGCGCTGGCCGCGTTCTACCGGGCGGCGCTGCCGGAACTGGCGAACCAGGCGTTGTTCGGCGCGGTGAACGTGCCGCCGGTCGCGGTCGGCGTGGCGCTGGCCGCCAGCGGCGAGCGTGTCGTCACCGAGATCGGGCTGCTGCTGCAATTGGCCGGGTTCGGAGGCGCGGCGTACAGCGCGACCGCTTACCGTGTCTTCGACATTCGCCGCACCGTGCGCCTGACCACCGTTGCCGGCCTGCTGACGCTGGTCACTGCGCTGGCGGCGTTCGGCGTAGCGTTGCTGGCCAGCGGCATTGACGCGACGACGCCCGGACGCCTGGCGCTGCTGGTGGCGCTGGCTCTGGCCGCCGCTGCGCTCGCTACCCCCGTCCACGCCCTGATCCAGCACGCGCTGGCCGGGCTGCTGGGCGAGCCGCGCCCGGTCGCCTCGCGCCAACTGCGCCAGTTCTCCGCCGACATGGGCCGCGTGATCGAACTGGACGAACTGATTGATGTCACCCTGCGCACCCTGCGCGATCTGCTGCGCGCCCGGCGCGGCGGGTTCCTGCTGGTGACGCATGACGGCGAGAGCGACCTGGAGATCGAGGCGGTGCCACGCCTGGACGAAATCCCGGAGATACGGGGCTGGATTGCGGCGGGCGGCCCCATTGGCGAGCGGTTTCTGCGCGCCCGCGCACCCCTGCTGCAATACGATCTGGACTACAGCCCGGATTTCGCCGCCGTGCCCCTGGCCGAGCGTCAGCTTTTCGCCCAGACACGCATGAGCGCCTACGCGCCGGTGATCGTGCACGACCGGCTGATCGGCATCGTCTGCTGCGGTCCCAAAGTGAGCGACGACCCGTTCAACGCCCACGATCTCGAACTGCTGATGACCATCGCCAACCAGACCGGCGCGGCCCTGCGCAGCGCCCGCCTGATCGCCGACCTGCGCCGCCGCGAAGCCGAGCAAATGGCGCTCAACCGCGCTCTGTCAGCCACCACCCAACAGCTTGAGAAGCTGAACAGCGTCAAGACGGACTTCATCACCATCGCCAGCCACGAACTGCGCACGCCGCTCGCCCAGATTCGCGGCTACGCGGAGATCATGGAGTCCATGAACGACGAGGGGCTGCTCGACCAGGACCAGATCGCGGGCATGACGGCCAGCATCCGCCGCGCCTCCGACCGCCTGGAGGAACTGATCGCGGCCATGCTCGATGTCAGCGAGCTTGACGTGGACGCGCTGAGCCTGCACTTCGCCCCGCTGCGCCTTGAGGCGGTCGTGCGCAGCGCGCTGGAGCCGCTGACCGACGCCGTGCGCCAGCGCCGGTTGATGGTCGCAGCGCGCGGTCTGCGCGACCTGCCCGCCATCTCCGGCGACGAGCCGCGCCTGGTGCAGGCGTTCCGCAACGTGATTCTCAACGCGATCAAGTACACGCCGGATGGCGGGCGCATTGACATCACGGGGCGCATTGAAGGCGACGAGGCCATTGTCGCCATCCGCGACAGCGGCATCGGCATTGATCCGGCGCTGCTCGACCTCATCTTCGAGAAGTTCTTCCGCGCCCAAAACCCCAATCATCACTCAACCGGTGCGACCAAGTTCATGGGCGGAGGGCCGGGCCTGGGCCTGACCATCGCGCGCGGCGTCGTGCAGGCGCACGGCGGGCGCATCTGGGCGGAGAGCGCGGGCTACGACCCGGAACGCTGCCCCGGCAGCACCTTCGCCATCGCCCTGCCGCTCACCCCGCCAGCCCTGGCGCAGCGCCTGGACGAGCTAGAGCGAACCGTCCGGCTGGGCGGGCAGCCCGCTCGCAGCGCCGCCCGCCCGCGCCCGTAGGAGGCCGTTTGAGAGGTATCTTTACCCCCATCCCCGACCCTTCCCCCGCAAGCGAGGGAAGGGAGAAAGAACTGCTCTTGAAGTCCCTCCCCGCAGGCGGGGAGGGATTTAGGGTGGGGTTGCAGGCCCTTTCAAACGACCTCTAGCGTTCTCGGCTAGGCGTCCGGCGGCCCGGCTACGCGCCAGTACAGCCCGCCGCCGCCCTCGCGCGCCAGCAGCTTGAAGTCCACCAGTTCGCGGCGCAGCCGCGCGTAGTCGGGGTGAACCGTCTTGAGGATGGCGTTCACTTCCTGCTCGGTGTACCGCACGCCCGGCGCGAACTTCTCCGCCAGCCAGCGCAGAATGACCAGCAGCTTGGACTGCTTGGTGGGAATCTGCCTGAGCTGCCGCCCGGTGCGGGTGCCCCAACTCAGACTTCCGAAGTTTCCGAAAACTTCGGAAGTCTTCAGAACGCCCCTATCCCCCAGCCCCTTTCCCCAGCCAGGCTAGGGAAAGAGGAGAGTGCTGTGCCAGCCGAGCCAAGTCCCCTTCTCTAGCTCGGCTGGAGAGGGGGATTTAGGGGGAGAGGCGTTCAGCGCCTCAGGGCAGTACGCCCAGGTGATCGCCGTCCCAGGTAGCCGCGCGCACGCCCGCCAGCGCCGCGAACTCCGCGCCGAGCAGCGTCCCCAGCACGGCGCGGAAAGCGTCCGGCTGGCCGGTTGTGTAGCAGGTCACGGAGCCGGGCGCGGTCGCCGGGTTGAGCGTGCCGCGGTCGCGCAGCACGCGCTCCGTCTGCCGGGCGACCGCCGGGCTGGGGTCTATGAGAGTCACGCCTGGCCCGGCCTCGGCCTGGAGCGCCTCGTTGAGGAAGGGGAAGTGGGTGCAGCCGAGCACAAGCTGGTCAATGCCCGCCTCCAGCAGCGGAGCCAGGCAGCGGCGCACCGTCTCGCGCGCCCGCGCCGACGCCGTTTCGCCCGCCTCGACCAGTCGCACGAACTCCGGGCAGGCGCGCGTTTCGACGCGCACGCCCTGGGCGAAGCGCCCGACGACGCTGGCGAATAGCTCGCCCTGGAAGGTCGCTTCGGTGGCGATGACGCCGATCACACCGCTGCGCGTGGCCGAGGCGGCGGGCTTGACCGCCGGCTCCATGCCGACAAAGGGAATGGCCGGGAATTGCGCGCGCAGGGAGTGCAGCGCGGCGGCGCTGGCCGTGTTGCAGGCGACGACGATCAGCTTGACGCCCTGGGCGATCAGGAAGCGGGCGATGCCCTCGGTGAAGGCGCGCACCTGCTCGATGCTACGCGGGCCGTAGGGCACGTGCGCCTGGTCGGCCAGGTAGAGGAGATGCTCGGGGGGCAGTTGGGCGCGCACTTCGCGCAGGATGGACAGCCCGCCCACCCCGGAGTCGAGCAGTCCGATGGGCCGCCCGCTGAGCGCCGGATCGGTCATGTGTGCCCTCTGCGCCCCGTGTGCTAGAGGTTGCGCACTTCAAAGCCGCGCGCCGCGATCAGGCCCGCGACGGGGCTGCCGGGCAGCCAGCTTGCCTGGTCGCCCAGGCCACCCGCGCCTGTCGCCACCAGCAGCGCCGCCACGCTGAGTGTCTCGCCGTCGTCGAGCAGCAGGTCGAGCAGGACGTAGCGATCAGTCAGGCGCAGCCGCTCCACCCTGTTCCAGGTCACGACGGCGGCTTCATCATAGAGCGGGTTGGCATCGGCGTCGCGTGGCAGCACGGCGACGCGCGTCTCGCCGAAGCCCAGGTAATACTGCCCGATCTCCCCGCGCCACGTGCGGAAAAGCTGCACGGCCAGGAAAATCCACGCCAGCCAGCCGAGCACGCTGAGCAGCCCGGCGCTGAGTATTCCACCGAGGATGTTCAGGGCCAGCCCGCCGACGGCAAGCTGCTTCCACATGCGCCAGCGCGTGGTGCCGCGCACGTCAATCACCCCGACCAGCGCCTCGCCGGCGGGCAGCGCCCGCTGCACCGCGCGCAGGGCGGGCGCGTCCGGCGCAACGCGGCTGCTGGCCGAAGCATCGGGCACGCCGGGGAGTGGTGGCGCGGCTTCCGCCGCCTTCTCGACGACTTTCTCCAGCGACTGGTCTACCGCTTCCATCGCCTGGCGCAGCGCGCTCGAGGCCCCGCGCCGTTCCGCCAGACTACGCTTGCGCGCCATCCCCGACGATGGGTCGCCTGCGTCGAACGGCTCGTCGTAGAGGCTGCGCTTGGCTTTGGCCTTGCGCCCCGGCGCAGCCGGCGGCAGCGGCAGCGGGGGCGGCGGCGGCGCGATCTGCGCGGGGAGGGGCACGATTTCGTCCGGCGGGGTGGGCGGCAGCGGCTCCACTTCTGCCGCGGCCTCGGCAGCGGCGGGTATCTCTGGCCCGACCTCTGGCTCAGCTTCTTGTACGGCTTCCGGCTGCGCCGTCAGGAGCGGCGTCTGCGGCCCGGCGACTGCCGCTTCCGCCTGCGGGGAAGCGGGCTGCTCATCCGGCTTGCGGACGCGCTGGGGCAGCGTGCTGGCTACGCGCACCACCTCGTTGAACGCGCGAGCCATCTCGCCCGCCGACTGGTAGCGATCATCGGCGTTCTTGGCCAGCGCCTTGAAGATGACCGCCTCCACTTCTGCGGGCAGGTCGGGCAGCGTCTCGCGCAGGGGCGGCGGCGCGTCGTTGATGTGCTTGTACATCAGGGTGAAGGGCGTGTCGGACTCAAACGGCGTGCGCCCCGCCACCATCTCGTAGAGGATGATGCCCAGGGCGTAGACATCGGTGCGGGCGTCCACTGGCTCGCCGCGCCACTGCTCCGGGGCCATGTAGGCCGGCGTGCCGAGCACCGTGCCGGACTGGGTGAGGCTCTGGGCGGAGGCCAGCATCTTGGCCAGCCCGAAATCCATCAGGTAGAGGTTGTCCCACTGGTCAATGAGGATATTATTCGGCTTCAGGTCGCGGTGAATCACGCCTTCGGCGTGCGCGTAGTCGAGCGCCTCGCCGATCTGCCCGACAAAGCGCGCCGCCGTTTTGAGCGGCAGCGGCCCGCGCTTCAGCCGGTAATAGAGCGACT
>CAYNHD010000277.1:0-5527 GCA_964396775.1 uncultured Thermoflexus sp.
TTGCGCATGAGGAGGAGAGACCGGTGTTCCGCTGGCGAACGACCTGCTTGAGTGCCCTTCTGCTGACGCTGATTGTGCTGAACGCGCCGCTGCCCGCCCTGGCCCAGGACCCGCTGATCGAGCGATACACCTCGACCAGTGGCGTGAGCTTCTCTTACCCCGCCGGTTGGGTCTTCATGGAGACAGGCGGCGTGATCGCGCTCATGAATCATCTGCCGGCCTTCTATGCTGGCGAGCTACCGCCCGGCACCGTGGGCGTCATCGTCATTGGGCCGGCTGCGCTGAGCCAGATGGCAGGCGGCACCGCCACCCCGACCCTGACCGATGTGGGGTACGCCGTCGCGGCGTCCGTGAGCTACGGTGAGTACAAGTTCGAACCGCTCGGCTCGGAGGAGATTCGCGTCGCGGGCCGCCCGGCGATGCGCCTGGAAGCGCGCCAAGCCCTGGCCGATGGGCTGCTGCTGATCATTGACTACGGCGAGGGGAATCTCGTGGCCCTGGGCGCCATGACGTCTCCTGGCGAGATGGCCCAGTTCGAGGAGACGGTGATGGCGATGGCGGCCAGCATCGAGTATGCCCCCGCCTGGCACGCCCGCTTCCAGGCGCATACGGACTACATCGAAGCGGTCGCCTTCAGCCCGGACGGGGCGCTGATCACCTCCGCCAGCAATGACAGCACCGCGCGCGTGTGGGACATCACCACCGCCGCCGAAGTGCTCACCCTCCCCCACGAAACCTGGGTTCAGACGGTCGCCTTCAGCCCGGATGGGACGCTGATCGCAACCGGAGGCGACTTCGCCGAGGCTGTGCGTATCTGGGATGCAACGACGGGCGCGCTGAAGACGGAGCTAGTGATCCCCGACCTCTTCGTGTTTGTGTACAGCGTCGCCTTCAGCCCGGATGGAACGCTGATCGCAGCCGGCACCACGCAGGACAGCGCGTCCAGTGGCACGCATGGCAACGCCGTGCTTCTGTGGGGCCTGGACGGGGCGTGGCAGGAGAAGGCAATCCTGAAAGGTCATACCGATTGGGTCCGTGCCGTCACTTTCAGCCCGGATGGGGCGCGGCTCGCGTCGGCGGCCAATGACGGCACCGCCCGCGTGTGGGAGGTCGCCAGCGGCGACGAGGTGCTCACGCTTGCGCATCCCAATTACGTCAGCAGCGTCGCCTTCAGCCCGGACGGGGCGCTGATCGTCACCGGCTGCGAGGATGGGATTGTGCGCCTGTGGGACGCGGCAACAGGCGCGCCGGTCGCAGAGTTGGCTGGTCACAGCGACTCTGTGAACAGCGTCGCTTTCAGCCCGGACGGGACGCTGATCGCCTCCGCCAGCAACGATGAGACGGTTCGCCTGTGGGCCTTCGACGGTACGTGGCAGGAGAAAGCAATCCTGAAAGGCCATACCGACTGGGTCCGCTCCGTCGCGTTCAGTCCAGACGGCGCGTTGCTTGGCTCCGGTTCGGATGATGGCAGCGTGATTCTGTGGGACGTTCCGCGCTGAGGCGCTCTGCATAGACGGGGCGAGTTCTAGTTGGGGACGATGTACCCTTCGGCGAAGGCGTCAAAGGCCACCGTGTTCGGCCCCTGGGGGATGACCTTGAGCGTGAGGGCGAGCGAGTCGCCAGGGGCCAGGCGACGATCCGGTTCGAGGTACACGCGGCGGAAGCCGGTCACGCGACCGTACTGGTCGAGCAGGGTCATCGTCACGGCGATGCCGCTGACCGGAGTCTTGCCCTTGTTGGCCAGCGAGAGCGAGACCTGGTACTGGTCAATGACGAACGCGCCAGACACCTCTTGCATGGCCAGTGTCGCAAAACGCCCCTCGTAGTCCGCCGCAATCTCCCCCGTCAGGACGAATGGATACGCGCCTGCGTAGCCGGCGGGCGTGCTGTCGAACAGCACGCGGTATGGCCCCGATGCACCGGCGGGCAGCACCGAGCGGGCCAGCATCGCTTCGCCGGTCGCTAACGGCGTGCCGTCGCGGGCCAGCAAGTGCACCCCGACCGTAACGTGCTCGACCGGCTTATCGAGCGGGTTATGCACCTGTCCCAGACACATCAGGCTGCCGACCGCCGTCTCATAGCAGGCGGGGCCGCTCACCACCAGGTGCAGCGCCGCTGAAGACACACCTAAGCTGGCGTTTTCGGCGGTGATCAAGGGCGTGGCGGCATAGACCGGCCACAGGCTGGGCGTCAGCGAAGGGGGCAGGCGCGTGTAGCCCAGCAGGGGAAGCGTCGGCTCACGGGTGGGCACAGGGGTCCCATCGGATGACCAGACATGGGTGCATCCTGCGACGAGAACCCCAACCCAGATCCACAACCACCGCCAGGTGAGCCGTTCCATGGGAGGAGCGAATATCCCTCATTATCCAAAAAGAGGCTGCACAGTATCCCACATTATAGCTGAAGACAATTTGCCAGCCAGCGGCAATTTGCCCGATTCACGCGATTTTGACGAGACAATAACAAAAGGAAAGGTTGAGGCAGAGTTGTTGCGGGAAGGCCGTGACCGGCTCCACGCCGCCTCGTCTTCGCTTGACAAGGGATCGGCGCCATGCTATAGTGCCGGGCAAGCCGGGCGTCGCCCCGACGCCTGCTCTCGCGCGGCAACAGTCCGTTCAAGCGGAGACGCAATCCAGGAGAAGCGCGGTGGCTAAGTCGCGTAACGAACAGTTAGTCGAACGCCTGCGAGACCTGCAGGTTAGCTCGCCCGATATTGAGGCCGCGGCCATCGTCAGCGTGGACGGGCTGAGCATCGCCTCCTCCCTGCCCGGCAACGTCGAGGAAGACCGCGTCTCGGCCATGTCGGCGGCCATGCTTTCCCTGGGCGAGCGCATCGCGGGCGAGCTGGGGCGCGGCCATCTGGAGCAGGTCTACGTCAAGGGGCAGAACGGCTACGTCATCCTCAGCGCCATCGGCGAAGAAGCCGTGCTGACGGTCATGGCCCGCCAGCAGGCCAAGCTCGGCCTGATCTTCCTGGATATGTCGCGCGCGGTGAAAGAGCTAGAGAAGCTCGTCTAGGCTGCGCCCGGTCTCCGCTGCCGTCCCGGACGGACGGGTTGCCCCCACCCACTTCTCCCTCATTTCTTTGGCGCTCATCGGGATTCGCGCTGTTTGGTCATGTCCTGTTGACCTTACCCCAGCCCTTCCAACGCGCAAGGTCGCCGGTAGGGGCGCTGCTCTGCTGCGCCTGGCCCTGGAGTAGACTTCCGAAGTTTTGGAAACTTCGGAAGCCTGGTGAAGTGTGGCCATACGCCTCTGCGACCTCACCCCGCCCGGCGCGCGAGGTAGAGGGTCAGGTAGAACAGCATCCCCGCCTCGTGCCAACGCTGGAACGGGGTATAATGGGTGGGCGCTATCCATTGGCCTGGCGGTGAGTCCTGGCGCGGAGTCGCGCGCTCGTCCTGTGTGATAGACTCCTGACTCAGGACTCACAACCCGCCCCCAATGTGCGTCGTTGCCCTAATGCTCCACAAGGATGAGTCACGGTGGCTGGAGAACGCATCCTGCTCGTAGAGGACACCGACGAGCTTCGGCAGCATCTCGCATCGCGCGTGTTGCGACCTGCCGGCTATGAGGTGCTCACGGCGCAAGACGGCGCCGAAGGCTTTACGCTGGCCCGCCAGGTGGAGCCGGATGTGATCATCTCCGGCTATGAGATGCCGCGCGTCAACGGCCTGTCCATGCTTGAGGCGCTGCAAAGCGCGGGCCTCTACATCCCCTTCATCCTCATGACCGCCGAAGGCTCCGAGGCGCTGGCTGTGCGGGCGCTGCGCATGGGCGTCAACGATTACCTGGTCAAGCCGTTTTCCGGTGAGGAATTGCTGCTGGCCCTCCAGCGCACGCAGCGCCGCTTCCGCACGCGCCAGATAGCCGAGGACATCCCCGAACAGCTTTTGCAGGTCAACCGTCACCTGGAGCAGCGCCTGCGCGAGCTAGACACGCTGGTGTCGCTCGGCAAGCGCGTCACCGCCCAGTTGGAGCGCCAGCAGGTGCTCAACCAGGTGGTCGAGGCAGCGGTGGAGATCACCGGCGCTGAATCCGGCTCGCTGCTGCTGGTAGATCATGCGGCGGAGGAGCTTTACCAGGTGGCGTCCCTCGGCGAAGCCCACGAGGTGACCGGCAATCTGCGGCTGCCTGTTGCGAACAGCCTGGCCGGGCAGGTGGTACAGACGCGCCAGCCGCTGGTCATCGCCGGCGAAGAGCTACAGAAGATCAAGACCAGCTACCTTTTCCGGGCGCTGGCTTATGTCCCGCTGCTGCTCAAGAACCGCGTCATCGGCGTGCTGGGCGTGACCACGCGTCAGGAAATTCAGCCCTTCGAGCAGCACAAGGTGCAACTGCTCAACGTGCTGGCCGATTTCGCCGCCATCGCCATTGAGAACGCGCGGCTGTACACGGCCACCGAGAAGGAGCGCGACACGCTCAACACGATCCTGCGCGACACCGAAGACCCGATCATCGTCGTGGACAACCAGGGTCACGTGCTGTTCTGCAACCCGGCGGCCAGCCGCGCCTTCAACGTCAGCCTCACGCGCTGCTACGGCCAGCCGTTGGCCGAAGTGCTCGATCACCGTGAGGTGGTCGAGCTATTCAACAAAGAGGCGCGCAGCGGGCGGGGCCGCCGCACCGAGATCGCGCTGGCCGATGGGCGCTTTCTCCACGCGCAGCTCACCATCATTCGCGGTGTGGGGCGCGTGGTGGTCATGCAGGACATCACCCACCTCAAAGACCTGGATCGCATCAAGAACGACTTCGTGACCACCGTATCGCACGACCTGCGCACACCGCTGACGGCCATCCTGGGCTATGTCGAGCTGGTGCGGCGCGCTGGCTCGCTCACCAGGCAGCAGCGCCAGTTCCTGGAGCGCATTGTCTTCAGCGTGCAGTCCATCACCACGCTTATCTCCGAACTGCTGGAACTGGGCAAGATCGAGGCGGGCTTCGACGAAGACCGCGAGCCGGTCTCGCTGGCTGCTACGGTCCGCCACGTCATTGAGACCTACCGCCAGACCTGGGAAGCCAAGCGCCACACGCTCCAGGTTCGCCTGCCGGACGGTCTGCCGCCCGTGCTGGGCAACCCGCTGCGGCTGCGCCAGGTGGTCAGCAACCTGCTCGACAACGCGATCAAGTACACGCCGGAGGGCGGGCAGATTCGCGCGGTGTTGGAGGCGGACGGGGATTTCCAGATTCTGCGCGTGGCCGATACGGGCATCGGCGTCCCCCAGAAAGACCTGCCCTACATCTTCGACAAGTTTTACCGTTCCGACGAAGCCATCGAGAAGTTCAGCGGGACGGGCCTGGGGCTGTCCATCGTCAAGGGGATTGTGGAGCGCCACAACGGGCGCATCTGGGTGGATAGCCAGGTCGGTAAGGGCACCACGTTCACGGTCATGCTGCCCAGCTACGTCCCCGCGCCAGACGCCCCGGCTGAGTAGGCTGCCAGAGCACGCGCAACGCCTGCCAGCGTGTTGACCTCACCCCCTCAATCCCCCTCTCCAGCCGAGCTAGAGAAGGGGACTTTGCTCGG
>CAYNHD010000278.1:0-5526 GCA_964396775.1 uncultured Thermoflexus sp.
GCTGGCGGGGAGGGGCAAATTGCTCCCCTTTCCCTGCTTGCGGGGAAAGGGGCTGGGGGATAGGGGTTGAATGCGCATAACACGCTCTAGGCGATTTGTGCTGCTCAGGCGGTTCATGTACAATGCTCACAGCACATAAGGGTTGTCGGCCAGTGCTGCCCAAACCGTCTGGCAGCGTGAACAGAAAGGCGAGATGTCCATGATCAAACGCCTGACAGGTCAGTTCAATGTCCTCGGCAAGGCGGCTGTGAGCACCCTCGCGCCCTCGCTGTACCGGCTGGGGTTTGTGCTGCTGGGCGTCATCATTGGTCTCGTCTGGGCGTATCAGGGCGCGCCGATCAAGTTCCGCGACGCAGAGCCGGTTCACCTGGCCGATGGGTACAAAGACCAGTGGATCAAGATGACCGCCGTCGAGTTTGCCCAGAGCGGTGACACGGCGGAAGCCCAGCGCAAGATCGTTGCGGCTGGCATAAGCCCCACGATGATCCAGACCCTTATTGACGATAATGCCGCTGACGAGCCGGAACTGGCCGGCCAGCTGCAGGCTCTGATACCCATCGCCCAGGACAGCAGCACAGCGGCGGCCAGGCAGAATGACAAAATCCAGACCGGTTTCCTGGGCGGCGTCTTGGGGCCGCTGGCCTGCGTCGTCGGGACGGCGGTCATCGGGGTGCTGCTAGCCGTGTTCTTCACGTTCTACTGGGCGGTGCCGGTCGGCAAGTGGGCCAGGAGCAAGCCTGTCCCTGAGATGGCGCTGGGCACCACCACCCCCATCGGGCCAGCGGGGGCCGGGCGCGCGGAAATCGTCGCCATGAAGCGGGCAGCGGCCAGAGAGAAGACGGACTTTGAAGCACGAGGCGAAGCACCCCCGGCAGGGCAGTTCGTATCCACTTATGTGCTCGGCGATGACCTGTACGACGACTCCTTCAGCATCGAGACGGCGAAGGGCGAGTTCCTGGGCGAATGTGGATCGGGTATCTCGGAGACGATTGGGGTAGGGGAGCCGAAAAAGGTCACGGCTACTGAGGTCTGGCTGTTCGACAAGAACGACATTCGCACGGTCACGAAGGTGCTCATGTCAGAGCACGCCTACAACGACCCGGCGCTGCGCACCAAGCTGGCCCCCAAAGGCGAGGCTGTTCTGGCCCGGCCTGGCGCAGTGACCGCCCTTGAGACCGAGACGCTGCGCGTTCAGGTGCGGATCGTAGATATGCAGTACGGCGAAGGCCCTCTGCCGCCTAAGAGCTTCTTCGAGCGGCTGGCCGTCGAGATCGCGGCCTGGCCCAAGCAGACCAGCGGCGCGCCGTCCAGCCAGCCGCCGGACTCGTCAGCGGCGTTTGGAGATACGGCGGAATTGCTCAATTACTGACCCGGCGTTCATCCGAGAGCGGAATCAACAGGGGCCTGGCGAAAACCAGGCCCCGCTGCATTCGCGGGCCAGTGCTACCGCGCGATGTGGATGATCTGGAACTCCACAACGCCGCCTGGCGTCTGCACACGCACCGTGTCGCCTACGCGACGCCCCAACAGCGCAGCGCCCAGCGGACTCTCGTTGGAAATCTTGCCGCTGCGTGGGTCGGCTTCCGCCGCACCGACGATGCGATAGGTCTCTGGCGGCTCGCCGTCCATCTGCACGGTCACTTCCAGGCCGGGCTGGACAAGCCCGCTGGCCTTGCCATCCTCGCGGTCATCGAGGATCGTCGCCACACGCAGCAGGTTTTCCAGGTACTTGATGCGGCCCTCCAGAAAGGCCTGCTGCTCTTTGGCGTCGGCGTAATCGGCATTCTCAGAAAGATCGCCCTGGCTGATCGCCTCTTTGAGCAGCGCCGCCAGCCGGGGACGCCGCACATTCACCAATTCCTCTAGCTCAGCGCGAAGCTCAGCTGCGCCCTGTGCCGTCAGGTATTGTTGTTCGTCTGCCATGTTGTCACCCTCTACAGAAGTTCCGAACTGAGGAATGTCACGTGAGCGTGAAGGGGTCGAAGAGCTTCTGCCACTCCTGCAGCGCGTAGCGGTCGGTCATGCCAGCGATGTAGTCGGTGACGGCACGGTGAAGGCCGCGCTCCTCTATCGCCCGCTGCACAGAAGGCGGGAGTTGGCCCGGCTCGGCGACGTAGGTCTCGAAGATTTGCGTGATGAAGCGCTCCGCCTTGACCGCCATACGCGCCACGCGGTGGTGACGGTACATCTCGTTGTAGAGAAACGCCTTAAGCTCCGCATTGCTGCGCTTGATCTCGTCAGAATGCTGGACGACGTTGTGCGGCAGACGCTGGATCGCCTCTGACGACTCCGGTTGCAGACGCGCCAGCACCGCACCGGTCGCCTCGATTACGTCGTTGATCTCAATCCCCAGCATGCGCCGGATCATGCGGTGGCGTATCTGTTCGGAGAAGTCTTTCCCATCCCAGCCAATGCTCTCCTTGAGCATCTGCCAGATGCCCAGGGAGTCAAGCTGGCCTGGCACCAACAGTCCAGAGCGCAGCCCATCGTCCAGGTCGTGCGCGTTGTAGGCCAGTTCGTCGGCGACATTGGCGATCTGCGCTTCCAGGCTGGCGCGCAGATCGGGATCGAACCCTTCCGCCGCCGAGTCGCTGAGATCGTACTCCGTCTCATGCTTAATGATTCCCTCGCGCAGTTCGTGGGTCAGATTCAGCCCCGGCCAGTCGGGATAGCGCGCCTCCAACTGCGTCACAATGCGCAGTGATTGCCGGTTGTGATCGAAGCCGCCGTGCCCCGCCATTAGCTTATTGAGAATCGCCTCACCGGAATGGCCGAACGGCGGATGGCCGAGATCGTGGCCCAGGCAGATCGCCTCCACCAGGTCTTCGTTGGCCCCCAGGGCGCGGGCCAGGCTGCGCCCGATCTGCGTCACTTCTAGCGTGTGCGTCAGGCGCGTCCGGTAGTAATCGCCCTCGAAGTTGACGAAGACCTGCGTCTTGTATTCCAGGCGGCGGAAGGCCGTCGTGTGCAGGATGCGGTCGCGGTCGCGCTGGAACGCTGTGCGATACTCCGGCTCGTCTTCAGGATGCTGGCGACCCTTGCTGGCACGGCTTTGCAGGGCATAGGGGGCCAGGGTGCGCTCTTCAATCGCTTCAAGCTGCTCGCGTGTGATAAGCATGGCGCGTACCGTTGGACTCGACTACTTTGGCTGGGTGCGTGCAAAACCTGTCAGGTAGGGGCGCAGCAGAGCAGCGCCCCTGCGCGGGCGAAGTTGCGGACAGATGCTTAGGCTGGTCTGACAGACAGGATCGCACATACATTGCGCGCAAGCCCGCGCACGTGTGCAGAGCATATCCAATTACGGCACGCGCCGCAATCGAATTTCGGGATGCTCAGCGACCAGGCCGCCGCGCGCTGCGCCGCACCAAAGTCAGGCTCGGTTCGCCGGTCTCGACTTCCTTAAACACCATGACCTGGCGTAGCTCGATAATCTGGTCGCGCAGGGCTGCCGCTTTCTCGAACTCCAGCGCCTTAGCCGCCGCTCTCATCTCGGCCTCAAGCGTCTCGATCAGCTTGTTTAGCTCGTTCTTGGGCAGTTCTGCTGGCAGGGCACCGCGCTCGCTCTGCGCCGCTTCGGGCGCCATTTGTTGCATCCGCTCGGTCAGGTCGCGCACTTCCTTGACGATGCTGGCCGGCTCGATGCCGTGCTCGACATTGTGCCGGTGCTGGATCGTCCGGCGGCGCTCGGTCTCGTCTATGGCAAACTGCATCGCTTCGGTGATCTTGTCCGCGTACATGATCACATGGCCGTGAATGTGCCGCGCGGCGCGCCCGATGGTCTGGATCAGCGCCGGGGCCGAGCGCAGGAAGCCTTGCTTGTCCGCGTCGAGGATGGCAACGAGCGACACTTCGGGCAGGTCCAGGCCTTCGCGCAGCAGGTTGATGCCCACGACCACATCGTAGACGCCCAGGCGCAGATCGCGCAGAATCTCGACGCGCTCAATCGTGTCAATCTCGCTGTGCAGGTAGTGCACGCGGATGCCCATCTCTAGCAGGTAATCGGCCAGGTCTTCGGCCATGCGCTTGGTCAGCGTCGTCACCAGTGCCCGCTCACCGCGCTTCACCCGCCGGTGAATCTCGCTGAGCAGGTCGTCAATCTGCCCTGCTGTGGGACGCACATCAATGGTCGGGTCGAGGACGCCGGTAGGACGGATCACCTGTTGGACGGTCTGCTGGCTGTGTTCTTCCTCGTAGGGGCCGGGCGTCGCGCTCATGAAGATGGTCTGCCCGATACGGCTCTCGAACTCCTCGAAGCTGAGCGGGCGGTTGTCCAGGGCGCTGGGCAGGCGGAAGCCGTACTCAACAAGCACCTCCTTGCGCGAGCGGTCGCCGCCAAACATGCCGCGCACCTGGGGCAGCGTCATGTGCGATTCGTCCACCACCAGCAGGAAGTCGGGCGGGAAATAGTCAATCAGCGTCCAGGGAGGGCTGCCGGCAGGGCGCTGGTCAAGGTGACGCGAGTAGTTCTCGATCCCGCTCGTGTAGCCAAGCTCGCGCATCATCTCGATGTCGTAGCGCGTGCGCTGCTCCAGCCGCTGCGCTTCGAGCAGGCGGTTCGCCGCCTGAAGCTCCGCCAGCCGCTCCTCAAGCTCCTGTTCGATGTCGCGCAGCGCCTGGCGCAGCAGCGAATCCTCGGTGACGAACTGCTTGGCGGGGAATATCTTGATGGCCTCGTGCTCGGCCAGCACCTCGCCGGTCAGCGGATCCATCTCCAGCAGGCGCTCGATCTCGTCGCCGAACATGGCCACGCGGTAAGTTGTGGTGCCGTAGGCGGGCGTGATTTCCAGCGTGTCGCCCCGCACGCGGAACGTGCCCGGCTTCAACTCGAAGTCATTGCGCCCGTACTGGATGCCCACCAGATGGCGCAGGATCAGGTCGCGGCGCACTTGCGCCCCCGCCCGCAATTCCAGCGTCGCCTTGTCCCAGGTCACCGGGTTGCCGATGCCGTAGATGCACGACACCGAAGCCACGATCAGCACGTCGCGCCGGCTGAGCAGCGAAGCCGTCGCCGCCAGACGGAGCCGGTCAATCTCCTCGTTGATCTCCGTCTCCTTCTCGATATAGAGGTCGTGGCGCGGCACATAGGCTTCGGGCTGGTAGTAGTCGTAGTAGGAGACGAAGTACTCTACCGCATTGCGCGGGAAGAATTCCTTGAACTCCGCGTAAAGCTGGGCGGCCAGCGTCTTGTTGTGGGCCAGCACCAGGGTGGGGCGCTGTACCTGGGCGATGACGTTGGCGACGGTGTAGGTCTTGCCGGTGCCGGTCGCGCCGAGCAAAGTCTGGAAGCGGTATCCGGCAGCCAATCCCTCGGCAAGCGCACTGATGGCCTGCGGTTGGTCCCCGGTCGGCTGGTAGTCGGAGACAAGCTCAAAAGCGGGCATGGCGGCCCTCCGTGTGAAGCTCTCTGCGCTCGAACGCAAGTTCTAAAGTATAGCGCAAATGGGCTGTGTTGGCGAAGATTGCGAGGGCAGAGGGTCCACGAACAAGTTGTTGGGCGATTGCCAGAACGCCCCTATCCCCCGGCCC
>CAYNHD010000279.1:0-5496 GCA_964396775.1 uncultured Thermoflexus sp.
GTCTTCGAAGACTTCGGAAGTCTGCCCGTGTAGGGGCGTATGGCGATACGCCCCTCACACGTCAAACTCACTGCAATTCTGGGATGCACCCCCAGCGCCCGACGTTTGACACAGACCGCAGATCACTGTACTGTACTGATGACAAGGGCGATTTCCCGTAGGGGTGCCGCGCGAGGCGCCCCCAGAACCAGTCAGCGAGAGGGAAGCCGTGAAGCGCGTCTGTACCGTCTGCCAGCGAGTGTCCGTTGACGGCAACCTGTGGTGCCAGGAGCCGGATTGCCCGGCGGGGAACATGCCACTGATCTTCGATTACGGCGAGTGGCTGGGCGATATTAAGGTCGTGCGCCTGCTGCGCGTGCTGCGCACGGCGGCCATCTACGAGGCGGAGCGTGGCAAAGAGCAGGTGCTGCTCAAGGTGGCCCACCCCGGCTGCCAGGATCAGCTTCGCCGCGAGGCGCGCGTGCTGCTGGAGCTTGCCGCGCACCAGCAACACCCCATGCTGCCCGTGCTGCTGCCAGCCTACCAGCAGATGGACCTCAAGCAGCGGCCCTATGGCAAGACCATGTTCCGCGACGAGGCGAAATACTACGAGGTCTTCGCCCACGTCCAGGGCGAGTTCCTGCGCGACCTGCTGCTCAAGAACCCGCAGCCCTGGTACCAGCACGCCGCCTGGATGACGATCAGCCTGGCCGACGCCATCGCCTTCCTGCACCTGCGGGGCAAAGTCCTGCACCTGAATCTGACCCCGGACGCCATCTATGTCCGCACCGACAAAGAGGGCATCCCCCGCCCGCTGCTGCTCGACCTGGGGATGCTCGGCGATCCGGCGGGCATTGACCCGGCCTGGGTGCGCAAGTACGGCGTGCCGGCCTACACGCCGCCAGAACTCATCGCCCGCGACGGGCCAGTGGGCTATGCCTCGGACGTGTACGGGCTGGGCCTGGTGCTGTACGAGATGCTGGCCGGGCACCCGGCGTTCCGCTTCACCCAGCGCAAAGACGACGACGTGCGCCGCCTGGTCGTCGGCGGGGTGCGCGAGCCGCTGGAGCGCACCGATCTGGCCGAGGATATTCACCACATCGTGCACATGGCTGTGCAGCGCGCGCCAGAGCAGCGCTACCAGGACGTGCGCGCCTTCGCCAAGATGCTGCGCACCAAGTTCGGCGAAGTGCCCGCCGAGAAGAAGCGTTCGATCAACCGGCGCATCCTGGCGGCGGTGATCCTCCTCTCCCTGGCGACGATCATCCTGATCATGCTCTCGGCGCTGCTCGGCTGACTCCCGCATCCCTCCCATCATCCCCGCCCAACAAAACACCCACCAGCGATTACGGTGGGTGTTGTTATTTCGGGGAAGCGCCCGCGTTCGTGCAGAGCGCCAGGGGTGGGCTAGACGAAACGCTGCGAGCCGGAATAGTCGCCGTCGCGCAGGCTGATGATCGCCCCGACGAGGTCCATGCTCAGCTCCTCGCAGGTCGCGGCCAGGCGATCTACGTTGGGCTTGATGCCCTCCAGGTAGTGGGCCAACGCCAGGTTGCCGACCAGACCGAAGAAGGCGGTTGCCTTCAGGATGCCAATCGCCACTTCGAGGGCCTTGCTCACCGCCTCCAGCGTGTCGCTCGAGGCGCGAAAACTGTCGGACAACTTCTGTACGGCGTCATAGTCCATTGAGACTTCGGCCATGTCATCCTCCTTAGGTCAAACACTCGCGCCCAGATAGCGGGGCGGGGCTAGAAGATCGAATCGAAAATGTCGGTGACCTGGCCCACGACACCGAAGACATCGTTATCGGCCTGCTGGACAAGGTTCAGCGCGGAGGTGATGTTGCCGCCAAAGCCCCCAATGGACGCGATGAGCGCCATGATCTCCGGGATCAGGCGGGTCTGCACTTCCTCGGTGAAGGCCCGCGCGCCCGCGCCCGTCCAGGCTCCGCCGGTGATCGGCCCCATCCCGCTGCGGATACCGCCAGCCACTTCTTCGACCAGGTTGGCCTGCTGCACCACCTGGCTGACGACATCCTGTACATCGCCCATAACACAGCTAAAAATGGACATGGCACCTCACCTCGCTTTAGCCTTTGAAGCGGCTGGCCGCTTCTGTGTCGCCGTCGCGCAGGTCTACCAGCGCGCCGTAGACATCCATCGCTAACTCATCGAGCTTGTCCTGCAAGGCCCCGATTCGCGCGTTGAGGTTGCCGCGAATCGCCTGGGCCAGCGCATCACCGCCCCGACCGAGCAAAGCGCCGTCCTCCAGCCGCCCGGCGATGTTCTGCATGGCGCGCTTGAGGTCTTCCAAATGCTGGCTGCCTTCTCTGAAGAGACGGGCCATATCTTCCATCAGGTCATAATCCATTTGTACGTCAGGCATCGTGACCTCCTTATCGTTGGCGCACCTGGGCTGGCGCGCCAGGCGCTGCGAACGCTAACGCCGCGCAAAGAGCGAACTGGCGTCCTGTTCGGCCTGTGAAAGGATGTTGCTGATCTGCTTGATGGCGCCGCCGGCGTCTTCCAGGGCGCGCGCCAGGCGCTGCATCCCTGGGTTCACCAGGTCGTGCATCTCGGCGTAGAACGCATCCGCGCCGCGCCCAATCCAGCCGCCGCCTTCCAACTCGCCCACCAGGTTATTGATCTGGTTGGCAAGCTGCTCAATGCCCGCCGACTCCTGCATGAACTCGTTGGCGATATTGGCCAGTTCGTCGTAGTCGGCCTGGATTTTTCCACCGAAACCGGGCATGGTGACCTCCTACCTTGTGCTTATCCTCTGTATCAGCACAGCACGCCGCCCGCCAGACAGCCGGGCGACGTTGCGTCCCTGTGTAGTGCCTGTCCCTGTCGAATCGCCTCCACCCCCTCCTTTGCCCCCCGCCAGCACCGCCCCTATGGACGGCACAACGCTTCTGCACAACCGGGCATGACTAAAGCCAGTGTAGGGGACTCGACGAGCGTTTGTCAAGGTGTGTGACCGCCCATCCCCATAAAAACGCCATGCAGAGGCGCAAAAAACTGGTAAAAGGCGGCCAGCACCCGCTTCTCCGGCCTGCGGGGCCACGAACAGGCCATCGGGCAATCGCCAAAACGCCCCTTGTCCGCCGGCCCCTTCCCCCAGCAAGGCTAGAGCGTGTTTTGCATCCGACAGGCAGGCAGTCCCTGTGCTTGCCCCCCATCCCCGGTCTGACCTTCTCCCACAAGGGATGCTGTTGGCGAAATGCCTCCGTAGGGGCGTATTGCAATACGTCCCACGGGGGCGCAGCAGAGCAGCGCCCCTACGAAACCAGCGCGTGCTTAGTTCGCCAACGGTATCACAAGGGGGGAAGGAAGAAGGTGCCCTGTAGTGCGGGCGGATTTCTGGACACAGTGGTTGCGGCAAAAAGAAGCGAGGTCGCCCGCTGGGACGACCTCGCCGTGTGTCTTGCGTCCGGCCAGGCTCAGTCCTGGAAGGAAGCGTGAATCTCGTTGGCGGTGTTGGTCAGCGCGGTCAGCGCCGTCTCGACATCGCCGCCGCTGACGAGCAGGTTCTCGAACGTCGCCTCGGCTTCGTCGCGGATCACGTCGTAGCTGGCAAGCTGCGGCTCGACCATCGTCTCGCCTTGCAGCAGATTCCAGGCTTCCTCAAACTGCGGCAGGTCCGCGAAGATCGCGCTCATAAACTCGCCGGTCGAGTAGCGAACCGGGAAGTAGTTGGAGGCCTGCGCCCAGCCCGCCTGCTGTTCTGGCTCGGTGAACCAGCGCACGAACAGCCAGGCAGCCAGCTCTGCTTCCGGCGTGGTCTTGGGGATGCTCACGCTCGCGCCGTAGACGTTGGCCACCGGCACTTCGGCGTAGGGGATATAGGTCACGCCCCACTCGAACGGCTCGGCGAAGGCGTCCTCGATGCCCGAACGGACAAAGGGCAGGCCGGAGGTAGACCCCATGAAGAAGAGCGCCTTGCCAGCGGTGAAAGCGTTCTGGTCGCCATACTGCTCTGCAATCAGGCCCGCGCAGCCCTGGTTGTAGAGGTCCACCATGAACTTGATGTAGGTGACCGTCGCCGGGTTGTTGTAGACAAAAGCGCCATCGGTGAAGAGATCGCCGCCCTGGGCGAACGTGCCCGCCGCGATGTTCGAGGCATCGGTGCGGATCAGGTAGCCGACCTGATCGCCCGCGTCATAGCCGCTCCAGCCCTTCTCGGTGAAGGCGCAGGCCATCTCGCCAAACTCTTCCAGGCTGGTGGGCGGGCCGTCGTAGCCCAGTTCCTTCAGGGCAGTCAGGTTGTAGTAGAACCCTTCCAGCGAACGGTTGGGCGGGAAGCCCGTGCGCGCCGAGCGGTCCGGCGTGTAGTCCTGGGTGAAGAAGCTGGGCACGAAGTCGGCGATCTCGGCTTCGTTCAGGCCCCACTGCGGGTCGAGCACGAAAACGTCCAGATCGTCCACCAGGCCGCCGGCCTTGTGGTAAGCCGCCGACTGGTTCTGGTAGGCCACGACCAGGTTCGGCACGTCACCGGAGGGGATGCCGGCGATCATCTTCTGGTAGATGTCGCCGTAGCCGCCCTGGAATGAACCTTCCACCGTGATACCCCAGGGGTTGTTGGCGTTGAAATCGGCGATCAGGCCGTTGAGGAATTCCTCACGACCGCCGCTGTGCTGGTGCCACCAGACAACCGTCTGGCCGCTGGGGTCTACGCCGGCCAGCGGGCCTTCGGTGGCTGGCTCGGTTGGCAGATCAAAGGTCTTGACGAAGCCTTCGTCTCCCTGAGCGTTCACGGCGGCCAGCGGGATGGCCAGAGCCACCACCAGGATGAGAATTACGGGTTTGCGCATAGTTATAGTCTCCTTGAAAACCCTACTAAGCGATGAAGGGAACCCACGTTCCCCCTGCGAACCGCGAGTATGAGACAATCGCGTAAAGAGCATTGCCCTAAACGCTTAAAGCTGGCTCCTGAAGCGGCTAAAGGTATTTTACTCGTTTGGCCTCCTCTGTGACCAGAATCCGACGTGGCTCTACCTGATGCTCGTAGTCTATCGTGACCTGGCGCGATCTTCAACCTGCGCAGGTGCGTGGGGTGCACGAACAACCTGTCGCCAGGGGAAGTTCGGGAATGTTCGCTGAACGCCTCCCCCCTCAATCCCCCTCCAGCCAAGCTAGAGGGGGGACGATCTGGCAAGCCGCTCTCGCCCCTTCTCCCAGCAAAGTTAGGGGAAGGGGTCGGGGGATGGGGGCCTTCGACAACCGTCTGACAACTCGTTCGTGGACCCGGTGCGTGCAAAGGTTATCAGTGACTCGCTTGACACCAAGCGAGATGAGGTCCCGTAGGGGCGTATTGCCATACGCCCCCGCCAGACTTCCAAAGTTTGGCAAACTTCGGAAGTCTATTTCCGCGAGTCGTCTCTCTCTCCCCTGGCCTCCCCGGCAAAACCTTATGCGCCTTGACGATCATGATCGGTAGCCGCTTGTAGGGGCGGGTTTGCAAACCCGCCCCTACACGACATTGGCGCGTATTACCCCCCTTGAATGTCAAATCTCA
>CAYNHD010000280.1:0-5454 GCA_964396775.1 uncultured Thermoflexus sp.
GGGGGAAGGGGCCAGGGGATGGGGGCGTCCTGGCGAATGCCTGACAACTTGTTCGTGCACCCGCCCACCGCACGCTCTTGACAAACCCGCGCGTCTCGACAACACTTGCTCCCGTGATTGCGGACGATCAGGCCGGGCAGAGTGAGATCGTAGGGGCGTATTGCAATACGCCCCTACGGGTGAAACAGAGCGCCGCCCTGCAGCCCGGTTCCTGTGTCGTGGATACACCGAAAAGGAGCACCGATACCCATGATCGAGGGAACTCTGGTTGACTTCGTCCCGTTTGAAGACGATTTCGCCATCTACCTGGAAACGTGGATGAACGAGGAAGCGTGGTTCCGCGCGCACCTGTGGGAGCGTCGCGAGCCGCACACCGAGCACGACGTCAAGAAGTACATCGAGCGCATGGAGAAGGACGAGCACGGGGCGCTGATCGGCTTCCAGGCCAAGAACGGCGACCCCATCGGCGCGGTGATCTTCGATCACGAATGGCCGCGCGTGCGCAAGGCCGAGGCGCGCTTTTTCGCCGGTGACAGCCGCTATGAAGGCAGCGACGAAGTGCTCGACGCGCTGCTGATGCTGGTGCGCTACTGCTTCGAGACGCGCAATCTGCACCGCCTGGATGCTGTCGCGCTGCCCTTCGACGAGGCTAAGCTCGATCACTTGCGCCGCGCCGGGTTCGTCCACGAAGGGACGCTGCGCCAGCACATTCGTTGGGACGGCGATTACGTGGATATGGAGATGTTCGGCCTGCTGGACAGCGAGTGGCCGGGCTATACGGCGAAGGTTGCCGGGCTGGATTTGCAGCCGAGCGGCCTGGAGCCGAAGCCCAGGCTGGAGAAGAAGGACGAGAAGAAAGACGGCGCTGGCTAGCGGACGATGCGGCGCGCAGTGGCTCTGTCGCGCCGCCCTGGAAAGGTGGTGGCTATGCTCGAAGGGCTGTTGGTGGACCTGGTGCCCTATGGCAAGGCATTTCTGGACCTGGACCACCGCTGGATGAACCATGAGGCGAGCTTCTGGTCGAGCGGCGGCGAGCGCCATTTCATGTCGCAGGCGATGATCGCCGCGCGCCACGCTCAATGGGCCGAGGAACGCGAGCGCGCCGGCGGTGGGGCCGGGGTGGGCTTCGGCGTGCAGACGAAGGACGGCAAGCCGCTCGGCTACTTTGGCATCAACTGGCTGTCGGCGCATCACCGCGTGGCTATGCTTGGCGCTAAGATCGGCGAGCCGCAGTACTGGGGCGGCGGCTACGGCACCGACGCGCTGCTGCTGCTCCTGGACTACACCTTCGACTGGCTCGATGTGCGCAAGGCGTGGCTGATGACGACCAGCATGAACGCCCGCGTCATGCGCCAGATGGAGAAGGCTGGTTTCCGGCTGGAAGTCCGCCAGCGCCAGAGCGCGCTGGCCGACGGCGTGTGGTACGACTGGCTGGCCTACGGGCTGCTGCGCGAGGAGTGGCCGGGCCGCGCGGCGCTCGTCGAGCAGCTGGGCCTGCGCGAGCGCGCGGCGGCGCTGGAGTCCGGCACGAAATGAGGCGGGGATGAACCTTGAGGGATTGCTCGTAGACCTGGTGCCGCTTGGCGAGCGGTTCGCGGCGCTGGAGCACCGCTGGGAGAACGGGGAGGCGGCTTTCTGGGGCGACGTGGGCGACCGCCAATTCCTGTCACTGGCGGCGGTCAAGCGACGCCAGGAAGAGCGCGCCGCACGCAAGGATCAGGGGCTTCAGAGCGGATTCGGCATCCAGGCGAAAGATGGCACGCCCATCGGCGTGTTTGTCGTCGGCGACATCAAGCCGCACCTGCGCCTGGCCATCCTCGGCGTGCAGATTGGCGATCCGCAGTACTGGGGCGGCGGCTACGGCACCGACGCGCTGCTGCTCGTCGTGGACTACGCCTTCGAGTGGCTGGATTTGCACCGCCTGTGGCTGGTGACGATGAGCCTCAACGCGCGCGTGATGCGCCAGATGCAGAAGGTCGGCTTCGCGCTGGAAGCGCGCCAGCGCCGGGCGACGCTGGCCGACGGCCAGTGGCACGACCTGCTCTTCTACGGGCTGCTGCGCGAGGAGTGGCCGGGCCGCGAGGTCCTGGTGGAGCGGCTGGGCTTGCGAGCGAAAGGGTGAGCGATGCTCTACGGGACGCTGGTGGACCTGGTGCCATTTGGCGAGCGGTTCAAAGCGCACGACCACGACTGGCTGAACAACGAGTCGCGCTACTGGGGCAGCATGGGCGAGCACGCCTTCGCCTCGCGGGCTGCCGTCGAGCGCGAGTATGAGGAGTGGTACCGCACCCGGCACACCGAGACCGGCGTAACGTTCGGTATCCTGACCAAAGACGGCACGCCCATCGGCGGCATCGGCATCAACTGGCTGTCGGCGCATCACCGCGTGGCTATGCTTGGCGCTAAGATCGGCGAGCCGCAGTACTGGGGCGGCGGCTACGGCACCGACGCGCTGCTGCTGCTCCTGGACTACACCTTCGACTGGCTCGATGTGCGCAAGGCGTGGCTGATGACGACCAGCATGAACGCCCGCGTCATGCGCCAGATGGAGAAGGTTGGCTTCGCGCTGGAAGCGCGCCAGCGTGAGGGAACCCTGGCCGATGGTCGCTGGTACGACGTGTTGACCTATGGCCGGCTGCGGGATGGCTGGCCCGGCTACGCGGCGATGGTCGCCGCGCTGGGCATCGTTGCGCGCTGAGGCGTCTGGCCCCAGCATCTACCAGCCGGGGCGCGCCGTTGCGTGTTACAGGCAGAATGCCTCGTAGGGGCGTATGGCGATACGCGCCCATATGCGTCAACTCAAGCCTGGCTGTACGGGCCTCACCCCCTCAATCCCCCTCTCCAGCCGAGCTAGAGAGGGGGACTTGGACCGCTGGTTGGGGCGTTTTCCCCCTCCCTGGCTTGGCCGGGGAGGGGCGTTCCGCCGCCATAGACTTCCGAAGTTTTCCAAAACTTCGGAAGTTGCTTTTGCGTTCGGGCGATGCTCCCCCGAAGCGAGATGCGCTGCGCCGGGGACTTGCCCCTGGCCCCACATGCCTGTAAGCTAGGGGTACGGTGTTGAATTAGCTCGAACGGCAACCGACCAGAGGCCCGTATTCCTGGCGGCAGGGGCCGCAGAAATTGGCGAGGGATAGCTCATGAGAACCAAGACGCTTGTGATAGTGCTTGTGATCGCGTTGTTGAGCGTGGGGGCCAGCGCCAGCGCGCAGACAGTCCGGCCCACGATCATCACCTTCGATTCGTCGCTGGAAACAATCGCGCTGGCCGAGGCAGAGGCGGGTGAGGCCACGACCACGCTCACCTGGCACACCGTCGGCCTGACCGAAGAATACCGGCTGGCGCTGCACACCTACGTGCTGGACGACTGGCAGCTTGTCTTCCCTGCCGACACCACGCCCCTGGAAGCGAGCGGGGCGCGTGTTGTCACCATCCGCCATCCGCTGAACTTCGGCCCGCCCACCTTTCTGCTGTCAATCATCCGCGTGGGCACCAACAAGGTCGTTGACCAGCGCATCGTAACCATCCCCTACGACACGGCGGTGCTCACCGAGCCGCCCGCCGTGACCCGCTTCGCCGCCGAAGCTGAGGCAGTGGACGGCGCGACGCTGGCTTCCGGCGAGGCGCGGGTGATGGTCGTCTGGGAGGTGAGCAACCGCGTGCCATCGGCCAACCTCGTCTTCGACCAGGTTTTCGCCGACGGCACCACGGTCTCCGTTGAGCTACCGCGCCTGTACCTGTGGATTCCCTCGGCGGGCGAGGGGCCGGTGGCCCCGGTCTACCGCCCAGGGGGGGACACAGTGACTCTGCGTCTGCGCGTGGTGGACGTGGTGGCGGGCACCGTCTATGCCGAAGAGACGCTGGAGCTGCCGATCAGCGAGCCAGTGGCGGGCGGCGCGGAGGAGCCGGGTAGAACCCAACCTGCTGAGCCGCAGCCCCAGCCAGAGCCGGCTTCGCCAACCGGCGGCGTGAATATCTTCACAGCCACACCGAACACGGTCGCGCCGGGCCAGCCGGTGACGCTCACCTGGGATGTGAGCGGGGCGCGCGGCGTGCGCATTGAGGCAGCTGTCCCCCAGATGACAGCGGGGCAGACAGTGGTGGACGCCCAGGCGTCCAGCGGCTCAGCGGTGGTCAATGTGCCCGCTTATGCCGCCTACAGCGTCACCTACACGCTGCGCACGCTCGATGGGTCGGCGGTGGCGACGGCCATTGTGCAGGTAAGTTGCCCGTACACCTTCTTTTTCGGGCCGGGCGACGGGTGCCCGACGAGCCGGGCGGGGCAGGTGGGCGCGTCGTATCAGGCGTTTGAGGGCGGGCACATGATCTGGCGGTCGGACACCAACGAAATCTACGTGCACTTCAGCGACGGCACGGCGTCCATCTTCCTGGAGCAGGACTACGCCAACCTGCCCGATGCCGTGATCGAAAGCGCGCCGCCGCTCAACCGCCAGGCACCGGACAGCGGCTTTGGCAAGGTGTGGGCCAACGCGCCGGGCGTGCGCGACAAGCTGGGCTGGGCGCTCGACGACGAGCAGGGCTACATGGCCACTGCGCAGCGCGTCGCGCCGACGCGGGTGCCGCGCCCGCAGTACGCTTTCTACATCACCCTGCCGGGCGGTGAGGTGATCGGCTCCGGCTATGGAGCCTGGCGGATCGTCGCGGGCGGGTGAGTTGCTGCCCACAGATAAACGCACAGGACGCCAGGAGGGCGTCCTGTTCTTGTGGGGAAGGTATGCCGGCGTTAATGCGAGGTGCTGGCACGCTCGCCGAGCGGCTGCGCTGGCCCGCCTAGCTCCGGCGGCAACGTGACCACGCGGGCGAGCGCCTGCTCGATGGCGTCAATGGTGGGCGGCTTGACGATGTAATCGTTCGCGCCCGCTTCGAGCGCGGCGGTGATGGTTTCTTTATCGTCGCTGGCCGAGACGATGACCACCGGGACGGTGGCGGTCGTCGGGTCGCGGCGCAGGAAGCGCAGCACCTCCAGCCCATTGAGGCCGGGCATGTTGAGGTCCATGAAGATTACGTCGGGGATGACCTGGTTGAGCTGCTGAATGGCCATACGCGGGCCATAGGCGATGACGACCGTGTGCCCCAGCACCCCAATCTGCGCTGCCAGGCTTTGCGCCATCTGGCGGTCATCTTCGACAATCAGCACGTTGTACAACATGAGTCACCCCTCGGCTGGTTCGCTGGCGGTGTGCCCTCACATGTGCACAGTGTAGCATAGGCAGTGCGTCTGTGCCCTACCTGCGCCTGATTTTGCCATGAATCTTCTATGAATTCTGTCTCCAGGGTGCGCTGCTCTGCTGCGCCCCCGTAGGGCGTATGCCAATAGCCCCCCATGCACCAACTTAACCCTGGCTGAGCACGCCTCTCCCCCTCAATCCCCCTCTCCAGCCGAGCTAGAGAGATACGGTGTTGGTTGTCAAGTAGGGAGCGGCACTGTGTGATGAG
>CAYNHD010000281.1:0-5448 GCA_964396775.1 uncultured Thermoflexus sp.
TGTGCCCATACCACGCACCCGGAAGCCTTCACTTGACGCGCATGGGGCGTATGGCGATACGCCCCTACGGACAAGGTTCCACAGAAGCGGGATGCGCCCGACTACGGCGGCGGAGGTGTTGGTGTGGCGGTCAGGGGTGGGTCTCGAAGCGATAGCCGATGCCCAGTTCGTTGATGATGTACCTCGGCTCTTTGGGGTCTGGCTCCAGCTTGCGGCGCAGGTGCCAGATATAGACGCGCAGGTAGTCTATGTCGTCAATGTACTCGAAGCCCCACACCTGTTCGAGCAGGTCGCGGTAGGGCACGATGCGCGGCGCGTTGTCCACAAGCTGCATCAGCAGGTTGAACTCGGTCGGCGTCAGCTTGACTGGCTGGCCGTTGGCCGTCACACGGTGCTCCTGCACGTTGATGGTCAGGTAGTCGTCGCTGTAGGCGATGTCGTGGTCGAAGACGGTCGGCTCGCTGGCCGCGCGGCGCAGGTTGGCCCGCACACGCGCCAGCAGAATCGCCGGATCGGTGGGCTTGAGGATGTAGTCGTCCGCGCCCATCTCCAGCCCTTTGACGATCTCTTCCGGGGCGGATTGGGCAGTCAGCATCAGGATGGGCACATTGCTGATCTCGCGCACGCGCTGGCAGACGACCCAGCCATCCATCAGCGGCATGTTGATGTCGAGGATGATCAGGTCGGGGCGGTGCTCGTGTACTTTGCGCAGCCCCTCCTGGCCGTCGTAAGCGGTGAAGACGGTGTAGTGGTTGGCGCTGAGCATGGCGGCGATCATACCGGTCAGCGCACGATCATCATCAATAATCAGGATAGCAGGTTGGCTTGTCATGGCAGTGTTCTTCCCAGGCGGCGCCCCTGACTCTAGATGTGTATGCGGAAATCCCTTACCCCTGCACCCCTCTCCTTCAATGGGGTGAGGGGAAACTGCGCGTTTTGCTCCCCTTCTCTCCGCTTGCGAGGGAGAAGAGGCCGAGGAATGAGGGGAACAAAACCAGCATACCTCACGCGCCCTGCGTGCGCTGCGCACCCGGCTCTATAAGAAACTCCCGCCGCGCGTTGCCACCAGCGCCGCCGCGCCGATCAGGGCCACATTGTCGCCCAGGGCCGCCTGGACAATCGGCACCTTTTCGCAGTAGGCTGGGTCGAGCACGTGCGCGGCCACCGCCTTGCGCAGCGGCGCGAAGAGCAGCTCGCCGGCGTTGCTCACCCCGCCGCCTATGACCACGATCTGCGGGTTGAACACGTGCAGCAGGCTGGCTACGGCCAGCCCGACCATGAAGCCCGCCCGCTCGATCAGTTCCAGGGCCAGCGGGTCGCCCTCGGCGGCGGCCTGGCCGACGATCTTGGCCGTCACGCTGTCCAGGTCGTCGCTCACTCTGGCGCGGATGGCCGAAGGCTCGCCGGCGCGCAGGCGGGCAATGGCCTGGCGGGCGATGGCCGTGCCAGACGCCACCCCCTCAATGTCCAGCACCTCGCCGTCCACGACCATGAGCATGTGTCCGGCTTCGGCCCCCAGGCCCTGCGCGCCGACCAGCAGCCGCCCGTCGTCAATGATGCCGGAGCCGATCCCTGTGCTCACGGTCAGGTAGAGCACATAGCGGTAGCCTTTGGCCGCGCCGCGCGTCGCTTCGGCCAGCGCCGCAACATTGGCATCGTTGCCCAGGTAGGTGGGGCAGCCAAAGCGTTCCTGGATCAGCTTGCGGATGGGCACGTTGTGCCAGCCGGGGAGGTTGGGCGGCTTAACGACCGTCCCTTCGTGCGGGTTAATCGGGCCGGGGACGGAGATGCCGATGCCGTTGAGCGACGCGGCATCGTCCGGCACCACCCGCGCGATGAGGTTCAGCAGCCGGGCGATCACCCGGTCGCGGCCTTCGCGGGCTTTGGTCGGCTCGGCCAGCCGCTCCTCAATGGCGAGTTGGGCGTCGAAGCGGGCCACACGCATTTGCGTGCCGCCCAGGTCAACGCCGATGATAGCGTGAGTCACTCTCTATCACTCCGTTTGGACGCAATCCGTTTGCCCTACACCCGCCTGACGCTGGCGCGCCGCAACACGGCGGGGCGGAGGGTGAGGCCGAGCCTGGGCGCAGCAGAGCAGCGCGCGCTGCCTGACGGGTTCTGCTCGCACTTTGCCGCCTGGTTGTCGGCGTGCGGCCCGCCTGCTAGAATACGGCGCGCGGCCTACACCGTCGCCGGACGCGCGCAGTTGCTCCCTGCCGCAATCATAGCCCAAAACCGGGATTGTTGAAACTCCCATGACCAAGCTCACGCCCTCCCGCCAGCAGTATCTTGACTTCAAAAAGCAGTTCCCGGACTCGATTGTCATGTTCCGCCTGGGCGACTTCTACGAGATGTTCGACGACGATGCGCAGATCGCCGCGCGCGAGCTAGACCTGGTGCTCACCAGCCGCCCGGTCTCCAAAGGAGAGCGCGTGCCGATGTGCGGCGTGCCGCATCACGCCGTCGAGAGCTACATCGCCCGGCTGGTCGAGCGCGGCTATCACGTGGCAGTCGTCGAGCAGGTGGGCAACGAGCCGGTCAACGGGCTGACGCCGCGTGAAGTGTCGCGGGTGATCACGCCGGGCACGCTCATGGAGCCGGGGATGCTGCCGGAGGCCCGCCACAACTACCTGCTGGCCCTGGTTCCAGAGCCGGATCGCAGCGGCGAAAGCTGGGCGGGCGTGGGGCTGGCCTACGCCGACATCAGCACCGGCGAGTTCGCGGCCACGCAGGTCACTGGCGAGGGCGCGACGCTCACCGTCGTCGAGGAACTGGCCCGGCTGGAGCCGCGCGAAGTGCTGCTGCCTGCGTCCTGGGCCGAGCGCGGCGTGACGCTGCCGCCCGGCGCGCACGTCACCCCGCTGCCCGACTACCGTTTCGGCCCTGCCTTCACGCGCGATGCGCTGATCGAGCACTTCGAGGTGACCACGCTCGACGGGTTTGGCCTGCAGAACAAGCCGCTGGCGATGCGCGCGGCAGGGGCCATCCTCGATTATGTCATCGAGACACAGCGCAGCGTGCTCGAACAGTTCACCGATCTGCACACCTACAGCACGTCCGGCTTCATGACGCTCGACCCGGCCACCCGGCGCAACCTGGAACTGACGGCGACCATCCGCGACGGGAGCAAGCGCGGCTCGCTGCTCGACGTGCTCGACCGCACCGTGACGCCGATGGGCGCGCGCTTGCTGCGCACGTGGATCGGGCAGCCGCTGCTCGACGTGCAGCGCCTGGAAGCGCGGCTTGACGCGGTGGAGGCGCTGTACGCTTCGGGGACGGCGCGCGCTGCCGTGCGCGACGCGCTGCGCCAGGTGGCTGACCTGGAGCGGCTGGTCAACCGGCTACTGGTGGGCCGGGCTGGGCCGCGCGACTTGCAGGCGCTGACGAGCAGCCTGGAGGCGGTGCCCGCGCTGCGCGAGCTGATCGCGCCCGCCGAGGCACTGCGCGCCATTCATGAGGCGCTCGACCCGTGCCCCGAGGTGGTGACGCTGATCGGCGAGGCGCTGGTGGACGATCCCCCGGCTACGCTGAGCGCGCCTGGTGTCTTCCGGCGCGGCTATTCGCCGGAACTGGATCAGGTGGTTGATGCCAGCCGCGACGCCAAAGCATGGGTGGCCGGGCTGGAGGAGATCGAGCGCGAGCGCACGGGCATCAAGAGTCTGAAGGTCGGCTTCAACAAGGTCTTCGGCTACTACATCGAGGTCAGCAAGGCCAACGCTGAACGGGTGCCCGACCACTACATCCGCAAGCAGACGCTGGTCAACGCTGAACGCTACATCACCCCCGACCTGAAGGAATACGAGTCGCTGATCCTCAACGCCGAGGAGCGCCTGCTGGAGATCGAGCAGCGCCTGTTCGCCGAATTGTGCAGCAGCGTGCGGTCGCGCGCCGAAACGCTGCTGCGCACCGCGCGGGCGCTGGCCCATTTGGACGCTTTCGCTTCGCTGGCCGAAGTCGCGGCGCGCGAGAAGTACGTGCGCCCGACGCTGACCAAGAAAGATGTGTTGAGCATCTGTGACGGGCGGCACCCGGTCGTCGAGAAGACGCTGCGCGGCGAGCGCTTCGTCCCCAATGACACGTTCTTCGACGAGGGCGAGCGGCTGCACATCATCACCGGGCCGAACATGGCCGGCAAGAGCACGATCATCCGCCAGGTGGCGCTGATCGTGCTGATGGCCCAGATCGGCAGCTTCGTCCCGGCGCGCGAGGCGACCATCGGGCTGGCCGACCGTATCTTCACGCGCATTGGCGCGCAGGACGAAATCTACGCCGGGCAGTCCACCTTCATGGTCGAGATGGTCGAACTGGCGCTGATCCTGACCCACGCCACGCGGCGCAGCCTGATCATCCTCGACGAGATCGGGCGCGGCACAAGTACGTATGACGGCATGGCCATCGCCCGCGCGGTGGTTGAATTCATCCACAACAACCCGCGCCTGGGCGCGCGCACGCTCTTCGCCACGCACTACCACGAACTGACCGAGCTGGCGAACCTGCTGCCCGGCGTGGCCAACTACAACGTCGCCGTGGCCGAAGAAGGCGACTCGATTGTCTTCCTGCACCGGTTGCTGCCTGGTGGCACCGACCGCTCGTATGGCATTCACGTGGCGCAGTTGGCCGGGGTTCCGCGCGCGGTGATCAACCGGGCGACGGAGATTCTCAAGGAACTGGAGGCGGCGGGCGGCGACTTCGTGATTCAGCCACGCCAGAAAGCCGATGGGCCGGTGCAGTTGTCGTTCTTGCAGACAGACCCGGACCCGATCATCAGGTTCGTCCGCGACCTGAACGTGGACGAGCTTTCGCCGCTGGACGCGATCACCAAGCTGTACGAACTCAAGCGGCTGGCGGGGGAATAAGGGGCGCTTGAGCGCGATCACGCCTGCCTGACAACTGGTGCCCGGTGCCGGGCGAAAGACAGGGTATCGAACGGAAAGGACACACCGCCCGTGATCCGAGAGTGTGGTGGAGCCGGATAGTAAGTTAGAATCAGGCTAAGGGTCGGTGATGGAGGTGAGCGATGGCTGTACAGGAAAGACGTTACACGGTGGCTGAGTTTGAACAGTTTATCGAACTGCCGGAAAACGCCGACAGGTTGTTTGAATACATCGGGGGGAAGATTGTCGAAGTGGTCTCGAATACTTATGCATCGGCGGTTGCGGCGCGGGTAAACTATTGGATCAGCCACTACGTGATACAGCACGAAAGTGGGCATGTCACCGGCGCTGACGGCGGTTACGTGGTGGCAGGGGAGCGCTATATTCCTGATGTGGCGTTTGTTTCTAAAGCCCGCCAGCCTCAACTTGACCGTCCCTACTGCCCGATCCCGCCCGATCTGGCCGTTGAAGTCCTATCCCCTTCCAACAATCCTCGCGCCATGCGCCTCAAGATCGCTAACTATCTGGTTGCTGGCACCGTGGTGTGGGTCGTTGACCCTGACCGAAAGATGGT
>CAYNHD010000282.1:0-5444 GCA_964396775.1 uncultured Thermoflexus sp.
CTGGCAGGCGATTCTCCCCTTCCCCTAGCTTTGCTGGGGGAAGGGGCCGGGGGATGGGGGCCTCCGACAACAACTGCCTGACGACTTGTTCGTGGACCCTGGGCGAGACCGAGGCTTGACGCTGAGGGCGATGTTGGTACAATTGGGAGCAGTCGCGCCCCCATAGCTCAGAGGATAGAGCGTTGCCCTCCGGAGGCAGAGGCCCAGGTTCGAGTCCTGGTGGGGGTATCTCCTCTCAACCTACGCACAGCAGCGCCCGCGCCCTTGCGGGCGCGCGAGTTTTCCCTTGGTGATTGCAGTTACCCAGCAACTTCCTGCCTCCAGTGGGGTTGATTCTGGCGGGTCAGAGCCCCTGTTTGATCATGGGCGCTGTCCTGCGAGACAGTCTGGCAGGGCGTTGACCGGGAGTTGCGATCATGATGACATACGCTGACATACTTCGCCCCTCGATCAGACGCCATGCCCTGGCCTATGACGTGACTGTGGTGATGGCGGGGTCGCTGTTCATTGCCCTGTGCGCGCAGTGGGCCGTCCCCTTGCCCTTTAGTCCGGTCCCCGTCACCGGGCAGACGCTGGCTGTGCTGCTGGTCGGCGCCCTGCTGGGCAGCCGGCGGGGCAGCCTGAGTCTGCTCGCCTATCTGGGGCAGGGTGTGGTGGGGCTGCCTGTCTTCGCCGGAGGGGCGGCGGGCGCCGCTCGCCTGGCAGGCCCGACGGGCGGCTATCTGCTGGGTTTCGTCGCCGCCGCCTGGGTGGTGGGGATGCTGGCTGAGCGGGGATGGGATCGACGAGCGGGCACCACCTTACTAGCCATGCTGCTTGGCAACGCCGCCATCTATGGCTGCGGGCTGCCCTGGCTGGTTCATTTCGTGGGGATGGATCGGGTGCTGGCCCTGGGGCTTCTGCCCTTTATCCCCGGCGATCTGTGGAAGCTGCTGCTGGCCACGCTGCTGCTGCCCTGGGGCTGGAAGCTGCTGGGTCGCACCCGCTGAGGGAACAGACGCACTCGGAGCGAGACAGCGCCGGCCTCTTGAGGTAGAGAGGCCGGCTCTTGTTTCGCGGACTGCTGGTCAGAACAGGTGCTCCGCCACGAGGCGCGCGCCCGGCCCTGGCCGGTTGGCGATGACCTCCTGCACGCCGGGCAACGTGCTCAGCGCCGCCGCGACGCGCGCCGCGTCCGCCCCCAGGCACAACACGTGCACGTTGGCCCCTGCGTCAATGGTGCAGTACGCTTCCAGCCCATTCTCGCGCCAGGCGCGCACGGCGTGCAGCACGCGCACCGTCTCCGGCGACCAGTAGAGCACGCTGGGCTGCGAGGTCATGGCCACCGCGTGCATACGGATCGCTTCCTGTTCCGTCTCCTGGCCGAAGGTTGTGAAGTCGCGGGCCAGGATCGCCGCGCGAATGACCGGCAGCGCGCGTTCGGCAGCGGCCAGCCGCGCCCCGGCGAAGGGGCTGGCATCTACCAGTTCCTGCCCCCTGGTCGAGCCGACTTCCTTGTGCTCCGTCTGCACGACGGCGATCAGGTCGCGCAGGTCCCAGTGTTCGGGTGGGGCAATGCTCTCCGCGTAGGACTCCTCGCTGGTGTCTGCCGCGTGCCATTCCACGAATCCCGCCGGAATCGAGCGACAGGCCGATCCCGATCCCAGCCGGGCCAGGATGGTGAGTTCCCGCTCGTCGAGAACCAGTCCTGCCGCCGCGCTCGCCGCCGTGCTCAGCGCGGCGAAGGCCGACGCCGACGAGGCGATGCCCACGCCCATCGGGAACGAGTTGCGCGAGGCGACGCGCGCTCGTTCGGCGATTCCCGCCAGCGCCCGCACGCGGTCGAGGTGCTCGCTCACGCGGCGGGCAGCCCGCGCCGGCGCGCCCGCGCCGGCGATGCTCACCTCGTCGGCGGGCAGCGACGGGTCGAAAGCGACGGTCGTGATCGTCGTCGCGCCGTCCAGGTTCATCGAGATCGAGCCGTTGAGCGGCAGGCGCAGGGCGTGATCGCGCCGCCCCCAGTACTTGATGAAGGCGATGTTGGCGCAGCTAAGAGCCGTCGCTTTGGCCTGGGTCATGGCGTGCTCTCCGTCTCCACGCGGACGCCGGGCGCGTTGGGTGCCACGCGCAGCAGGGTACCTCCGGCGGCTTCCAGCGCCCGCTCCACCTCGGCGCGGCGGTCTTCCCCCGCCAGGGCGATGACGCAATCACCGCCGCCCGCGCCGCTCAGCTTCGCGCCGAACGCACCCGCCGCGCGCGCGGCGAAGACCAGCGCCGCCGTCTGGGGGATGTCCACGCCGAGGGCGTGGACCAGACCGTGCCCCATGTCCAGCAGTTCGCCCAGCCGCGCCCAGTCGCACTGAATCAGCGCGTCCCGTCCGGCGATCACCAGCGCGCGCATCGCCTCGAAGATGTGTTCCATCGCCGCCGGGTGCGCGGCCAGGCGCGCGTTCACCCGCTGAACATAGGTGGCCGTGTCCGCCTTGATCCCCGAATAGGCGGCGATCAGCGGCAGGCCCGGCGCGCCCAGCGGCTCGATGCGGCGCGACGCGGCGTTCTCGTAGACCAGCGTCCCGCCGAAAATGGCCGCCGCCAGGTCGAAACCCGATGCGGTGCCCTGCACGCGGCGGATCGTTTCCAGGCCCAGGTCGAACAGGCGCTGCGGGGCGAGTTCAACGTCTTGTAGCCGGGCCAGCCCGAACAGCGCGCAGGCGACCGTGGCCGACGAGCTGCCCAGCCCAAGCTGGCTGGAGAAGTCGCTGCGTGTGGCGATGGCAACGCCGCCCTCCAGCCCGATCTGCTCGGCGAAGACGCGCAGCGCGCTCTCAATGAAGCGCGTCCCATGCGTCAACGCGCGCCCATCGCGGAAGGCGTCGGCCAGGCGGCCCGTCACGCCGTGCGCGCCCACGTCCGGCGCGTCCAGGGTGAAGCGGTCGTCGCCGCTGCGGGTCAGCGTCATGTGCAGGCGGGAGTCCACCGCCGTCACCAGGCAGGGACGCCCGTGCACGACGGCGTGCTCGCCCAGCAGCATGAGCTTGCCCGGCGCGGAGACGTGAATCATGGAGGGCATAGGCGTGCTTCTCGTCAGCGGTGCTTTCTTCGCCCGCGTAGTGTAGATCATTTGCGGGCGACCGGCAATGCCAAACGTGGTAGAATGGGCGGCGAAGCGCACGGGTGCGCATAGGGAAGGAGCAGCGATGGCCGCGTCGTATGAGTCCATGTTTGGCGGCATTCTGGCCGACATTGACGCCGAGATGCGGGCTGCGCGCCAGCAGCAGGTCGAGGTCGCGCCCCTGCTGTGGGAGATGATCGATCACCATTTCGGCTGGGGGACAGGGGCGACCGGCCCGCGCTCCGGCGCGTCCGGCAAGCGAGTCCGCCCACTGCTCATGGCGCTGGTCGCTCAGGCGATCAGCGGCGAGTACCGCCACGTGCTGCCCGCAGCGGCGGCGCTGGAATTCCTGCACAACTTCACGCTGATCCACGACGACGTGATGGATCACTCCGCCGAGCGCCGTCACCGCCCGACGGTGTGGGCGCTGTGGGGCGGTGACCAGGCAATCAACGCTGGCGACGGGCTGTATGCCCTGGCGAACCTGGCCGTGACCAACCTGCTGCGCGCTGAAGTGCCCGCCAGCAAGGCGGTTCGCGCCGTGCAGGTGCTCTCGCAGGCGTGCCTGTGGACCGCCGAAGGGCAGGTGCTGGACATGAGCTTCGCCGGGCGGGAGCGCGTGACGACCGCCGAGTACCTGACCATGATCGCCCACAAGACGGGCGCGCTGCTCGAGGCGGCGACGAAGATCGGCGCGCTGCTCAGCAGCGACGAGGAGCCGGTCATCCGCGCTTACGCGCAGTTCGGGCGCGACCTGGGCCTGGCCTTCCAGGTGCGCGACGATTACCTGGGCGTGTGGGGCGACGAGGCGGCGACCGGCAAATCGGCGACGGGCGACATCCGCGAGAAAAAGAAGTCGTATCCGGTGCTTGTCGCCTTCGAGCGCGCCGACGCAGCCGACCAGGCGGCGCTGTGCCGCATCTACGCGCAAGAAGCGCTCTCCGATGGGGATGTGGCCGATGTGCTAGGCATTCTGGAGCGTAGCGGGGCCATCGCCGAGACCGACCGCACGGCCAGCGAGTATTTTGAGAGGGCGCTGGCGCACCTCGACGCAACCGGCATCGCCAACCCGACGCAGGACAAGCTGCGCCAGCTTGCCGCGTTCCTCATCCGCCGCGCGTACTGAAGGGTCAGCCGCTCAGCGCGGCAATCAGCGCGCGTAGCTGGCGCTTATAGTCGTCGCCAGAGAAGTCGAAGCGCGGCTTGCGCCGCAGCGAGTCCGGTAGGTCGGTGGGTTCGAGCATGGCGACGACGACTGGCTTGCGCGTCTTGACGAAGTACTCCAGCGCGTCGCGCACGGTCGTCGCTTTGAGGGCCAGCGGCGTGACGATGACCAGCATCGCCGCGCACTCCACCAGAGCGGGGTGCACGCCGGTGGCCCACTGCACGCCCTCGTCCTCCGGGCCGGGCAGCCACGTGTGCACGCCCGCGCGCTTGAGGTCTTCGGCCAGAATCTCGGCGAACTCCGCATCGGCCACGCCGTAGTTCACATAGACCACCGGAAATGCCTTGCGGCCCGCCTTGCCGGGCAGCAGGTCAGCCAACTGCGCCGGTTCCGGTCGTTTGAGCCGGTCGTGGGCGGGGGTGCGGCCCATGCGGATCACCGTCGTGCCACAATCGGCGCAGGTGCCGCGCGTGCCGGGCGCGCCGCGCCGCGTCCAGATGGCCTGCGGATTCTCGATAGGCGTCTTCTGCTTGCAGCTCACGCAGTACGCTTCCAGCAGGTCGCCCTCGTCGGCGTGGTCGTCGAAGGGGTCGAAAGAGTCGGTCATGGGGCTTGCTCAATTCCCTGGGCTGGCAGTGCAGGCTGCCCGCTGCGGCGCGAAGATAGCATACCATACGGCGCAATTTATGCGTAGTCGCACGGGGAGGGTACAATGGGGGCCGTTTGACGGTTGGCGATGGGGGACGCACAGGCCCAAGCGCACGTCTCTGTTGCACCCTGAATCAGCACACATGGGAAGGATTCCATGACCGACTTCGACCAGAAAGCCATCAACACCATTCGAATGCTGGCCGTTGATGCCGTTCAGAAGGCCAATTCCGGGCATCCGGGCCTGCCGCTGGGCGCAGCGCCGATGGCCTACGTGCTGTGGACGCGCTTCCTCAAGCACAACCCGCGCGACCCAAAGTGGGTAGACCGCGACCGGTTCGTGCTCTCCGCCGGGCACGGCTCGATGCTGCTCTACGCGCTGCTCTACCTGACCGGCTACGACGTGACCCTGGACGATCTCAAGCAGTTCCGCCAGTGGGGGAGCATCACCCCCGGCCACCCGGAGGCGGGGCCGACGCCCGGCGTCGAGACGACGACCGGCCCGCTGGGGCAGGGCTTCGCCAACGGCGTGGGCATGGC
>CAYNHD010000283.1:0-5409 GCA_964396775.1 uncultured Thermoflexus sp.
ATACTGTTGGCGAACTAAGCACGCGCTGGTTTCGTAGGGGCGCTGCTCTGCTGCGTCCCCGTAGGGGCGTATTGCTATACGCCCCTACGGAGGCATTTCGCCAACAGTATCGCGTGTGGAGAGGGGATTCAGGGGTGGGGCTGATACCGCACCTGGCATCACGTTGCCCGTCTCAATGATTCTCACCTGCCTGTCCGCCCCTGAACTGCTACGAAGGGGTACGGAGAGGCGCGCCAGCGCCGGGCGGAGGTGGGGTAGGGTGCGCCCAGCACAACGCCCCTAACAATAAAGATCGCCGGCCTTCTCAACGGTGGATCGCGGGATTTTTCATATATCTTTCACGCCCAGGCCGTTCACAAGCCCCCTTTGTCGCCTATACTTAGGCCAGACGACGGACGCACGCGCGTCGAAAGGCCATCTATGTTCGCACGCAACCCTGGACCCAACACGATACTCACCGTGCACGGCGACTCCACAGCCCGCAAGGTGATCGGTCGCGCCCTGGCTCGTGAGGGGCACGCCGTCATCGAGGCCGCCGACGGGCAGACGGCGGTCAGGCTGGCGCGCGTGCACCGGCCCGACATCATCATCCTCGACGCCGTGCTGCCCGACATGAACGGCCTGGAGCTATGCGCCTACCTGCGCACGCTGCCCTATGTCACCCACACGCCGATCCTGTTCGTCAGCGACCGGCTGGGCGCGCACAACGTCGCCCAGGCGCTCGATTCGGGCGGCGACGACTACCTGCGCCTGCCCTTCACCTCGCGCGAGCTAAAGGCGCGTGTGCGGGCGCTGCTCCGCCGGGCCGAGCGCCAGGGCAGGCTGACGGCCCAACCGGCCTTGCGGCTGGACGCCAGCACGCGCTGCGTGCAGATTGACGACCGCTGCATCCAGCTCACCGCCACCGAATACCAGTTGCTGGAGTATCTGTGCCAGCTTCCGCTGCGCCATCACAGCGCCCACGAACTGTTGCAGGCGCTGTGGGGCTACCCGCCCCACAGCGGTGACACAGCCCTGGTGCGCAACCATATCCGCAATCTGCGGCGCAAGATCGAGAGCGACCCGGAGCATCCACGCCTCCTTGTGTCGCTGCACGGGCGGGGCTACCTGATCCACGCCAGCGTTGAGGGCGCGCGCGATGACTCGTCGCCCGCGATTCAGTCCCGTGACGCTGACAAATCCTTATAAACTCCTCACAATAGCCTGACAGGGCCGCCAGACCTTCTATGGTATCATTGCCAATAGGGGCAGCATCGCTCGCCGCCGGAAGGGGGCGTGCGGGTCACTGTCTTGCTTACTGGTTGGCGGCCCACTGGCATTTTGAGGTGAACTATGCGGGGCAGACTCCGTAGATTACTGGCTGTGCTGGACGGTACGCCGACCGGCACGCGCGGCCAAAGCCTGGTGGAACTGACCCTCACCCTGCCGATCCTGCTGGTCATGCTGATGGGCCTGACCGAGATCGGCTGGTACGCCAACAACTACCTGACGCTGCTCGATGTCGTGCGCGAGGCCGGGCGCTTCGGGGCCACGCTGGACCCAACAGGGTGGCCCGACGGCGAAGAACTGAAATACCACCGCATGGACTGCGAAGACCTGATCACCAACTTCGACAAGCGCCCCTTTGAAGAGCAACTGACCTGGCCTGGCCCAGACCTGAGCGCCTGGGGGTACATTCCTGGCGATGATGAGCGGCCCATCGGCTTCTACGACGGCGTGGCCTGCTCGGTGATCGGCAACATGGAGCCGCTGGAGTTCAACGACCTGACCGATGACATCGCAGTGTCGGTCTTTCAGTTCGTGGTGCTCAAGCGCGGCCTGCCCGACGCCGAGGTGCGCATCGTGGGCCGGCTGCCCGCCCGCGCCAACGAGTGCGAGAACGACGACGAATACGACCCCTTCGACTGGAATCACGACGGCAGCGGCAGCGGCGTAGATGAGGACACCGCCCGTTTTGACTCGACGTGGGACAACGTGCGCGGCTATGTTTTTCGCGGCAACCACCAGATGAACTTCGGCGCGCCGATGGACTGCCTGGGGTCGGCCTTCTCCACCGCCAGAGTGGAGGAAATGCTGGACTTCAACGACCATCCAGACCGCGCGCGCAGGATTGACGAGGTAGCCAACTTTGGGCTGGTGCTGGTCGAGGTTTTCTGGCGGCACCGCCAACTGCTCGCGCTGCCCTGGTTCAACCTGGGGCCGCTCGCCGATGGCCAGATGATCCATGTCTGGGCATTTTTCCCCGTCTCTGCTGCCGAGCCTGACCTGGACTATTAGCCGCCCTCCGGTATGATGCTGATGAGACACTTGCCGATCCCGACCCGCTTCTCCCGGCACCTGGGACGCAGCCAGCGCGGGCAGTCCATTTTGCTGCTGGCGTTCGCCTTCATCGCCCTGATCGCGTTCGTGGGGCTGGTGACGGATGTGGCGCTGCTGTTCACGCGCTACGCGGCGCTGCGCCGCGCGGTGGACGCAGCAGCCATCGCCGCCGCCGGCCAGGTCCGCGAGGGGACGGACTACGCGACGGTGGCCATCGCCGCCGAGCAGTACATCGAGCTACACAACCTCGACTCGCGCTCCACGCTGGTCGAGACCTGCGAGACGGACATCTACCAGTGGCGGCTGGGGTTAGGCCCCTGGGAAGGCGACCCTCACCCCGAATCCGCCGACCCCTGGACGTGTGGCGACGGCACCGAGAAGTGCAACGTGCCCGATCTCATGCCCGAAACCGAGCTATGCGACTGGGACGACCCGCGCAAGCTGGTGCGCGTCAGCGCGCAGATCGAGTCGCCGACGACCTTCCTGGCCCTGATCGGCATTCCCTCGATCACCCTGGAAGCGACCTCGGTCTCGGAGACGGCGGTGCTCGACGTGGCCCTGGTCATTGACACGTCGGAGTCGATGTCGAAGGAGACCAACTCCACCAACTACACGAACGTCAACCTGTCCTATGGCGCGGGAGGGAGCCTGACCATTCGCGGCGAGTGCAACACCACGCCCGAAGACCTGGCCGCCGGCCTGCCACCCTACGCGCGCGAGAAATGGGCCGGTTGCTGCAACGACCCTGGCACGGGGCAGGTTAGCGACGGCACGGTGCGCAAATCCACCGGCGGCGTCCTGCCCAACGGCTGGATCTGGCACGACGCCAACTTCAACGGCATATGGGACCCTGGCGAAGACGGGCTGGCCAGCAGCACCGCCCAGAGCAGCAGCCTGACCGATCCCGACGGCTTCAACTTCACCACGCTGATCTGCCAGCCGTTCAAAGACGTGAAGGACGCAGCGCGGTTGTTCATCAAGCAGTTGGACTTCGTGCGCGGCGACCGTGTGGTGCTGGTGACCTTCGACCGGGCGGGCGTCGCCTACGATCCCGACGGCGACGACCCGACTTTCCGCCCCTTGCTGCGTAGCGAGCAGGCGGCCATTGAAACGCTCAACCAGAAGGTGGGCGTCCTGGTCAACCCGACCGGCATCCACAATCGCTGTGAGGAGTTCCTCACCTCCCAGGTGCTATGGCCCCAGTGGCTCAGTGGCGAGCTAACAGAAGAGCCGGAGCGCCGCCCCCTTGCCTATGAATCGGTCGCGCCGTGTGGCAACACCAACATCGGCGGGGGCATTCTGGCGGCCAGCAACGCCATCACCGACCCTGTTGACATCCGTTACGAGGCGGTCTGGGTCATGATCGTGCTGAGCGACGGGGCGGCCAACGTGACCGACCGTGTGTCCGACGCGACCAACGTCCGCGACTATGGTCGCTATGGCTACTGCCCCTGGTGGACGTTCTGCACGCTCAGCGGCCAGTATGTCTGGCCGGAATGCACCGAGAACAACCCCAGCCAGATCGAGATGAAGACGCCCCTCTGCAACGACAACGACCCGAACTCGCGCCATTTCTGCATTGACTGGGAGACAGGCGAGCCAGAAGCCGACAATGTGGAATGCACCGTCGCCGGCCATTACGACGCCGACGACTACGCGCGCGACATGGCCGACTTCGCCGGGCTGATCGAAGTGGTGCCCGGCGGCAAACAGGGCAACTTCATCGCCATGTTTGCCATTGGCTTTGGCGATGAAGTGGCGCAGGAGCAGACCGCCGCCCCGCTGCTGCGCTACATTGCCGACGCGGGTGACAACGGCTTCATTGACAACAACGTGCAGCAAGACCTGCGCGAAGATCGCAACCCGGTGCATACCTACCCCATTGGCGGCCCCTACCCGGACTATTATGGCCAGCCCGACGTGTGCGAAGGGGTCTCGGATCCGACCAAGTGGTGCGGCCAGTACTACTATGCAGCCGACCTGGACAAACTGATTGAGGTCTTTGAGGAGATCGCGAGCCGTATGTTCACGCGCCTGTCGCGCTAGAGTGTGTTATGCACTTTCAACCCCTATCCCCCGGCCCCTTTCCCCGCAAGCAGGGAAAGGGGAGCAGTCCGTCTCTCCCCGCCAGCGGGGAGGGACCACAGGGTGGGGTTCAGGTGATCACAGGGCATCGCGAGTTGCCCGCCGCGTCGAGTGCACAGAGTTCATAACACGCTCCAGGTGCAAGCGTCACGAGTCTGACGCAAGTCTGAGGGGATGGCATGATGAGTCCAGCAACCGAGTCTCAAGCAGGGCAGCAACCCGCCAGGCGCGGGCAGACGTTGGTGGAGTTCGCGCTGACGCTGCCCATTCTGCTGATGCTGATGTTTGGCGTGATCGAGTTTGCGCGCATCTTCCAGGCGTGGATCACCTTGCAGAATGCAGCGCGCACGGCGGCCCGCTATGCCGTCACCGGCCAGTGGGATGAGAACATCCTGGCCGAGGCTATGGGCTACACGTTCCCCGAAGGGCTTTCTGTAGAGCAACGCCGCCAGGCCGTGCTGGACACGCTGATGCCCTGCACCGAGGGCGTGGACGAGGCTTTCCAGCGTCATTGGGGCTATGATTGCCAGCCCGGCGCGGTGGAAGACCAATGGCTGCGCGCCGATGTGGCCCGCATCCCTTCCATTGTGGATCGGGCGCGTGTCGGCGCGTCGGGGCTGGGTCTCGCCGAGGGCGATCACTACGTCGGGTTGGAGTATCCCGATGAATACGATCTCCACACGGGGACAGTCACCGACACCGAGCGCGGCTGGTTCCACGTGTGGATTTGTAGCTCGCGCCCTGGCGTCTATAGCGACACCGCCGCCCGCTACAAGCCCAGCGAAGACCGCAGCGCCCGGCTGTGCCAGGTGCAGGAGCCAGGCATGGAGGGGGTCAACCAGTACGACCCCGGTGGGCCAGGCGATGCCGTCGAGATCGTCGTTTTCTTCAACCACCCGCTGATCACGCCGCTGGGCCTGATGGATTACATCCAGCTTCAGGCGCGGCGCGTGATGATCAACGAGGCGTTCCGCTCGACGCGCGTGATCAATATCCCGCCGGCGC
>CAYNHD010000284.1:0-5396 GCA_964396775.1 uncultured Thermoflexus sp.
CCCCTCTCCACGACGTGGAGAGGGGGCGGCGAGGCGCGTCAGCGCCGAGCGGGGGGGGTGAGGCCCCGGTAGGGGCGTATTGCGATACGCCCCTACGAGCGCGGTAGAGCAGTGCCCCTGCTACCTGACCTGTGGTGCACGCACTTCCATGCAGCCATTTCGCCCCCATCGGGCTTTCGCCGGGAACTGCGCTATAATCTGGCTGTTGTGCCAGGAACGAGCGGGCAGCGCGCCAGCAGTGAGCCTGTCCGAGATTCAGCCAAGTGAGGTGTGTTTGTGAGCGATCAAAAGCTGCACGAGGCGGTGATGGCCGCATTGGGAACGGTGATCGAGCCGGAGCTTCACCGCGATCTGGTATCGCTGAAGATGGTTCGTGATGTGCGCGTGGAAGACGGGGTGGCTCATTTCACGGTGGTGCTGACGACGCCCGCCTGCCCGCTCAAGGACGTGATCTACCAGCGGGCGAAGGAAGCCGTCTTGCAGGTGGATGGCATCCGCGATGTGGCGATCAAATGGGAGTCGAACGTGCCCACCGATGGCCGTATCTTCGGGCGGATGCAACTGCCGGTGCGCAGCATTCTGGCGGTGAGCAGCGGCAAGGGGGGCGTGGGCAAGAGCACGGTCGCCGTCAACCTGGCGGTGGCCCTGGCGCAGAGCGGCGCGCGCGTCGGCTTGATGGACGCCGACATCCTCGGCCCCAACATCCCCAAGATGGTCGGGCTTGGCTTCGCGCAGCCGACGATCACGCCCGATCAAAAGCTGATCCCCTTCGAGGTCTTCGGGCTGAAGGTGATGAGCATGGGCTTTCTGGCCGACCCCAATACGCCGATGATCTGGCGCGGGCCGATGCTGCACAGCGCCATCCGCCAGTTCTTCCAGGACGTGGCCTGGGGCGAGCTAGACTACATGATCGTAGACCTGCCGCCGGGCACGGGCGACGCGCAACTCAGCCTGGCCCAGTCGGTGCCGCTGACCGGCGCAATCATCGTCACGCAGCCGCAGAGCGTCGCTGTAGATGACGCGCGGCGCGGCCTGGCCATGTTCGAGAAGCTCAACGTGCCCATCGTCGGCGTGCTGGAGAATATGTCCGGCGACCTGTTCGGCGAGGGCGGCGGCGAGCGCCTGGCCGAGGAGCGCGACGTGGCCTTCCTGGGGCGCATCCCATTGATGGCCAACGTGCGCCAGGGCGGGGACAGCGGTCACCCGGTCGTCGCCGACGATCCCGACTCCCCGGCGGGGCAGGCATTTCACGCGGCGGCGCAGGCCATCGCAGCGCGGGTGAGCGTGCTACTGCTGGCGCAAAAGCCGGCCATCCCGCTCAACGTCATCAAGTGAGACGGTTTCCCCGTTGGCGCGACATCCCGGCGCTCGGTTCGCAGCCGGGGCGCTTTCGTGTGTGACGAATGCGGTACGCAACAGACTTCCGAAGTCTGGCAGACTTCGGAAGTCTTTCGGAAGTCTCTGGCAAAACGCGAGTCTGGTGCGCTCGCCACGCCCTCAAGCCAAGCAAAAGCGCGTGGCACCGTGTAGAATAGGCGCCATGTTCCCCGCGCACGAAGAAGGAGACCGCATGAGCGAAGAGCGCCTCGTCGCCCTGATCCGCACGCACCTGACTCGCTACCCGCTGATGCAGATTGCAGATATCTACAAGCTGCTGCACCAGGCGGCCTTCGGCCCTGGGCACCTGATCGCCAGCAAGAAGGCGGCCCGCGAATGGCTGGAGCACGAAGCCGGGCGCATCTCCCCGTCGGCAGAAGGGCCGCTGGTGGAGAGCGTCCATCCCGGCGCGCAGATCGTGCGCCTGCACCTGCGCCCGTACCTGGCCGCCGGCGGCGACCTCAAACCGCTGCTGGAGGCGTTCGTGCGCTCCGCCGAACAGGTGCGCGGCGACACGGCGCAGATGGCGGCGTGGTGGCAGGGCTTTGAGAGCCTGTGCACCGAGAGGGCGCTCTGCGCGGACGTGTGCGAGCAGCGCGAGGCGGCGCTCTTCGGGCAGGCGCGCGCCCAGGAACAGTGGCCGGCGGTGCACCACTCGCCGGCATATCAGGCTGCCTACCAGCCCGCCTATCGCGTGCTGACGGCGAGCGAAGCCGAGGCGCTCTGCCGCAAGTTGGGCGTTCCGCTGGCTGTCGTGTAGGGACTAGGGCGTGCTATGCACTTCCAACCCCTATCCCCCGGCCCCGTTCCCCGCAAGCAGGGCAAGGGGAGCCCTCTTGTGAGAGAGTAAGTCCCCTCGCCCCGCTCGCGAGGGATACTGCTGGCGAACTAAGCACGCGCTGGTTTCGTAGGGGCGCAGCAGAGCTTCGCCCCTGTAGGGGCGTATAGCAATACGCCCCTACGGAGGCATTTCGCCAATAGGATCGCGAGGGAGAGGGGATTTAGGGGTGAGGGGAAGTTACGGCGTGGAGTTCATAACAGCCTCTAGACAGGCTGCTCGTCCTCGCGGGGCGCGACGACCGCGCGCGGCACGTGGCGCTGCCCGTTGATGACGCGCCGGATGGCATACGGCCCCTTGCCCTGCGCCTCGTAGTACGTGCGCATGAGCATCTCCATCATCAGGCCGAGCAGGATGGACTGCATGGCCAGCACGCCGAACAGCGCCGTCAGCACTGGCCAGGGCGACTGCCAGTGCGGGTTGCCGAAGAAGACCCCGCCGATCCCCATCACCGCGATCCCCAGCAGGCACAGCACTGACAGCAGGAAGCCCACGCCCCCGAAGATGTACATGGGGCGCGTGTTGTATTTGGTCAGGAAGGTGACCGTCATCAGGTCGAGCACGACCTTGAGCGTGCGCCACAGCCCGTACTTGGACTTACCGTGCAGGCGCGGGCGGTGGTTGACCACGCGCTCGACGATGTTGGCTCCGGCGGCGTTGGCCAGCACAGGAATGAAGCGGTGCATCTCGCCGTACAGCCGCACGTGATCGAGCACCTCGCGGCGGTACGTTTTGAGCGTGCAGCCGTAGTCGTGCAGTTCCACGCCGGTGACGAATGAGATGATGCGGTTGGCGATCTTCGAGGGCAGCCGCCGCGAGAGCGCGCGATCCTGGCGATTCTTGCGCCAGCCGCTCACCAGGTCGCGGCCCTCGGACTCCATCTGCTCCAGCATGAGCGGGATGTCGTGCGGGTCGTTTTGCAGGTCGGCGTCCATCAGGGCGATGATCGCGCCGTTGGCGTGGTCAATGCCCGCCTGGATAGCGGCGGTCTGGCCGAAGTTGCGGCGCAGCAGCACCGCGCGCACCGTCTCCGGCTGCGCTTCGGCCAGAGCGATGATCTGCTGGCGGCTGGAGTCGCGGCTGCCGTCGTCCACGTAAATGATCTCGTAGCGCAGCGGCAGCCCGTCGAGCACGGCGGTCAGCTCCTCGTGCACGGGGCGGATGTTGTCCTCCTCGTTGTAGACGGGCAGCACAACCGACAGGTCGAACGGGTAGCGGTGCGCGGTGTTGGCGGTGTTCAAGAGGCGTCTCCTACGAAAGGTCGGTGATTAGTTGTTGGTTGCTGGTTGTTGGTGATGAGTTGTCAGTGATCAGTCGCCAGTTGTCAGTTTTAGGGTCTGGGTCCGGCCCGAAAACACGATCTCATGACTGAAGATCAGGAGAGCGGATGCGTGCAAAGGTTGTCAGCGACTCGCTTGAGTGGGGGTATTGACCTCACCCCCAGCCTCGCTACGCTCGGCCTGCCCCCTCTCCGTGCATGGAGGGGGCGCGAGGCGCGCCAGCGCCGGGCAGGAGTGAGGTAAGCCAGGGCGCGGCCCACTGCCTCCGCCTTGCACACACCCGGCAGACTGAAGACTGGAAACCGAATACTGACAACTGATCACTGATGACCGACCGCCTAGCTCTCCACTGGCTCGGTGTGAATGGTCACGCGCTGAACCAGGGGTAGCTCGTTGCGGATGGTCGTCTCGACATGCTCGGCGATGGCGTGCGCCTCCTCCACGCTCACCGAGGCGGGCAGGTGGCAGTGCATGGTCAGCGCGTAGCCGCCCAGGGCCAGCCGGATCGTCGTCTGGTGCCAGTCAGCGTCCGGGTACAGTCTGCTGGCAATGGTCACGGCACGGTCGCGCAGGTCGAGCGCGGCCTGCGTCTGCACGAGCGGAGCGCCGTGCTGGTGGGCCGGCTCAATATGCGTCAGCACCTCGCGCAGCTCTGGAAATCTCTCTTTCAGGCGGCGCTCCAGGTCGCTGACCTGGCGGTGCGCTTCGCCGAGCGTCAGGCCGGGGCCTACCTCGACGTGCATCTCCAGGGCGACGCCATCGCGGGCAGGGACGGGAATCACCTCGTGGACAGCCAGGCCCAGCCCGTCGGCGACGGCGCGCGCTTCGAGCATCCAGTCCAGCCCCGCGTCGCGTTGAGGGGCGAAGTGCACCTGCACTTCAGCCACGTCCGGGTACGTGGCGCGCACCCGCTCCTTGATCGTCCTGGCGATGGCGTAGGCGTGATCGGTGGTCACGGCGGGCTTGATGCGCGTGTCAATGTCCATGTAGATGGCGTCGGCAGGCCCCCGGCTGCGCACGCGCGAAGTCTCCTCCAGGCCGGGCACGTCTTCCAGCAGTGCGACGACCGCCTGCGGATCGATCATCTGGCGGTCGGCCAGGGTGTCGCTCGTCTGGCGGATGATGCGCAGGCCCATGCGGGCGATGATCAGCACAATGACCAAAGCGATCAGCGGGTCCACCCAGGGATAGCCGAGCGCGATCACCACCAGGCTGACCAGCACGGACGTTGAGACGAGGAAATCGCTGGCCGTGTGCGAGGCGTCGGCGAGCAGAATGTCCGAGCGCAGGGCGCGCCCGCGCCGCCGCTCGTAGGTGGTCACGAACAGGTTGAGAGCCATCGTCCCGATCATCACTGCAAAGCTCAGCGGCACGACTTCGGGCGCGCCGCCGTGCAGCAGGCGGTCAACCATCGTTTGCAGGATTTCCCAGGCGGCGACGAGCATCAGCCCGCCGATGCCCAGCGTAGCCAGCGTCTCGAAGCGGCGGTGACCGTAGGGGTGATCTTCGTCGGGCGGCTGGGCAGCCAGGCGCAGCCCCACCAGGCCAATGACGTTCGAGGACGCATCCAGCGACGAGTGGAAACCATCGGCGATCATGGACACGGTGCCCGTCGCCAGCCCCATGATCAGCTTGGCGGAGGCGACCAGGGCGTTGAGCAACAGCACGATCCACAACACGCGGCGCACGTCGCGCGTGTTGGCGGCGTTGGGCGGGGGGGCGGCAGGTGTTGGCGACATGGCCTTCATTGTAACACGGAGTCCGGCGTAAGGGGCCTCTCCAACCTGGCAGAGAGCCTCTCGCTTTGGGAGCGGGATTCTTTGAACCGCAGAGGCACAGAGGACGCAGAGAAGGAATACTGGGAGTCTTTGCTTTTCTCCGCGATCTCTGCGCCTCTGCGG
>CAYNHD010000285.1:0-5377 GCA_964396775.1 uncultured Thermoflexus sp.
CCTGCCGACCCTGGCGGCAGCAGCCGTCACGCTGACGCCAACTCTCACGCGCACGCCTTCCCCGACCGTCACGCCTACAGAAATGCCATCGGCCAGCCCCACCCCTTCGCCCACCCTGGGGGCGACTCAAGGCCCAGCAGATACCGCGCCGCCTGAGCCAGTTGCGCCGACGCCGGTTGCAGCGGCGGGCGAGACTGGCGCGCCGGCTGCTATGGCCCAGGCGGGCGAGCCAGCGCAAGCGGCGGAAGCGCAGCCCTGCACTCCCCCCGCCGGTTGGGAGCGGTACGTCGTGCAGCCGGACGACACACTATTCGCCTTCGTGTTGGGGGCGGGGGCAACGCTGACCGTAGATGACCTGATGGCGGCCAACTGCCTGACCAGCCGCTACCTGCGCGTAGATCAGGTGATCTATCTGCCGCCGGGCGCGGCGGAGAACGCGCCGCCGTCGGTGCCTTCTGGCCCGGCGACGGACTTGGGGGCGCGCGGCCCGCGCACGCCCAACTGCCCCTGCACGATCACGGTGGGCGTGGGCTGGCGGCGCGAGCAGATCGCCGACGCCATCAACGCGGCGCAGACGCTATTCACGGGGGGCGACTTTCTGGCGGTGACGGGGCCGGACGCCGCGCCGCCCTTCGACTTCACGGCGGAGCGCCCGCCGAGGAGCACGCTGGAGGGCTTTCTATTTCCTGGCACGTACACTGCGCAGAACGACACAACCGCTGAACAGTTCCGCGACATGCTGCTCGGCGCGTTCGCGGCCAACGTCACCCCGCAAATGCGCGCTGACGCCGCCGCGCAGGGCGTCAGCTTCTACCAGGCGCTGATCATCGCCTCGATTGTGCAGCGCGAGACGCGCGCCCCAGAGATGCAGCCGCTCATCGCCAGCGTGCTCTACAACCGCCTGCGCGACGGCAACCGCCTGGCTCAGACGGTCACCGTGCAGTACGCGCTGGGCGGGCCGGGCAACTGGTGGCCGCGCGTGACGGCCAGCGGCCTGCAGGTGGACTCGCCGTACAATTCCTACACGCGGCCCGGCCTGCCGCCCGGCCCCATTGACAGCCCCGGCCTGTCGGCGCTCATGGGGGCCATCTACCCGACGCAGACCGAGTATCGCTACCACACCGCCGCCTGCGGGGGCGGCATCGCCTTTGCCGTCACCTACGAGGAGCATCTGGCGAACGTCAACTGCGAGTGAGCGCCAGTACGGGGTAAGATCATGTGAGGGCGTATTGCGATACGTCCCTATCCCCCGGCCCCTTCCCCAGCCAAGCCAGGGGAAGAGGAGAAGTGCCTGTCAGATCGTCCCCCCTCTAGCCCGGCTGGAGAGGGGATTAAGGGGGGAGGCGTTCACCGAGTAGTCATGACCTCCCCTGGCAACAGGTTGTTCGTGGACCCGTAAGGTCTGTGGGGGCGTATTGCGATACGCCCCAGCGGACAAGCACACATGCCTCGACGCCAGACTTTCGAAGTTTTCGGAAACTTCGGAAGTCTAGTCCGGGGCCGGGCGCAGCAGCGCAGCGTGCGAAGGAGCCAACCCCCGACGCCCTTCGCTCAGCCCACACCGGAGGGCCGGCCAGGCGGCGCTTCCCCTGCCGCGCTGCTGATCTGCTCCATCTGCCCCCACTGACTGGCTTCGCGGCGCAGCACTTCCTCGGTCTGGTAGACAAGCTGCGGGAAGTAGCGGGTGTAGTCGCCCGGCTGCAGGTAGTCCTCGTCCGGCATGGCCAGCCGCGCCTGCTGCAAAGCCAGCCACGTATCTTCGTAGATGGACGCCTGGCGCTGCCACTGGTACAGCGAGCGGAAGGCTGACACGGCGGCGGCGAACGCGGGCAGCAGTGCCGTGATGAAGGCGAAGAAGGCTTTGTCGGCGATGACCGAGTACGACGAGATGACCGTCGAAATCCCCATCAGCCCCGCCGACACCCACAGCATCTTGTCCGAGTTGAAGGTGAATTCGGCGATGCGGCGGCGGTAGAAGCCATCCTGCATATTGATGCGCTGCTGGATGTAAAGCTGGGCGCGCAGCCGGGCCTCTTCCTCGGTGAACAGGGGTGGTGTTTGGGATGGGGTGCTGTTTTGAGTGCTCATGGTTGTGTCCTCCCTGCCTGGGTGGCCGGTCACTGATCGCCGGGTGGAGTGCTGTCGCGGCGGCGACGCGGCGCACGGGATCGAGCGGGCGGCTCAGGCTCAGGCGTTGGCTCGGTGGGTGGAGTAGGGGCCGCTTCCTCTGCGCTGGCCGGGCGCTCGGCGATGCGCGTCTCGCGTAGCACCTCGATCACTTTGAGGCGCAGTCGCTGCACCCGCTCGCGGTCACTGGGGCTGTCGAAGGGGGCCTGGCGCGCCAGGAACAGGAAGTAGGTCGAGCGCAGGATCTCGGCCTGCACACGCGCCTTGTACCAGCGTTTCTGCGGCGTCTGGTTGGCGTCGAGGAAGGCGACCGAGGCGGCGATACCGCTCACCACGGCGGTGAGGAAGCCCAGCACCTCGGTCCAGCGCAGCGATCCGACAATCGTCCCGGCCTGGCCGGTCCAGCCCTGCGCGTAGAGGAAGACGTTGACCGCGGCCAGGGCTGTCGTCAGGAAGGCGGCCAGGATGAACGCCCATTGGTACTGGTAGTAGCGATTCTGGAAGAAGCGGGCCTGCTGGTTCATGCGCCAGAAATGGGGCAGCAGGTGCTGGTCTAGCTCGCGGATGTCCGCAGCAAGCTCAGCGGAAAGCGGCTCGTTGACCAGCGCGGGCGCGACAAACCCCTCGGCGATCAGGTCGCGCGTGTACTGGTCGTTCGGCGGGCGCGTCCACTCGCGCCCGATGTGGCGCGATGGCACGCGGCGGATGAAGAACCACTGGGGCCGTTCTTCTTCGCGCTGCGCCAACGCCTTCATGCTCAGGGTGGCGCGTTTGTCGAGCTTGGAATCGTGCTGTTGCTGTGCCATAGGCCCTCCGCTCAACGAGCCTCTGCGATGGATGGGGTGAACGGGGTGAGCTTACACAGCGGATGGGGGTGCTTCCCCCGCGTAGACGGCGGCGATGTCCCAATCGGGCAGGGCTTCGTCCTCCACGCAGACGGCGAGCAGCAACGTGCGCATCGGCCACTGGGCCGGCTCGAAGTCGCGCTGCATGAGCGCCACGACCTGCGGGAAGCGGCGGGCGGCGATGCGCTCGCCGATGGTCACGCGCAGCCGGATGGCAGGCGGCTCGTCGGGCAGCGGCTCGATCAGGCCAGTCAGCGCCCGCTTGAGCGCGTGCAGGGCCGCGCGCAGCCGGTCGTCTATCGTTACCGTCCAGGCGGCGACGTACTGCCGCTCGCCGACGACTTCGGCGTGCACGCCGGCGACCTCAACGGTCAGCGGCAGACGCGCGCGCGCCCAGCGTTCGAGCGCGGCGTCCAGGGCGTCCGCGTCGGGTGTGAAGAAGCGCGGCGTCAGGGGGATGCCCGGCGGCGGCATGTCCTCCACGTCGCCGGTCGCGCGTAGCTCCAGCACCTGCGCGCCGAGTTCGGGCGGCAGGCCGAGCAGCACCTGGTAGACCAGGCCAACGGCGGGTGGGGCGGCGGGACTTGGCGGGCGGACCTCCCGCGTGACGGGCACCGGGGGCGGGCTGGGCGCTGCCGTTCGGACGGGCACGGCGGCAGTCAGCGGCGGCAGGGCGTCGTCGAGCGCGTCGAGCAGGCCTTCGGTTTCCGCGCTGAGAGCGTCTTCGGCGCGGGCGGGGCCTGGTTCGGCAGGCAGGGCGTCGTCCAACGCGGCCAGGAAGTCATCAGTGTCCTCGGCCAGCGACACGGGCGGCGCAGCGTAAGCGGCGAAGGTGCGCTCTTCGGGTGCTGGCGCGGGGGAGTGCGGCGGCAGCGCGTCGTCCAGGGCGTCGAGCAGGTCTTCGGTCTCCGCGCTCAGGGCGTCTTCGGCACGGGCGGGGCCTGGCTCGGCAAGCAGGGCGTCGTCCAGCGCGGCCAGGAAATCGTCGGTATCCTCGGCCAGCGACGCGGGCGGCGCGGCGAAAGCGGCGAAGGTGCGCTCTTCGGGCGCGGGGGAGTGCGGCGGCAGCGCGTCGTCTAGGGCGTCGAGCAGGTCTTCGGTCTCCGCGCTCAGGGCGTCTTCGGCGCGGGCGGGGCCTGGCTCGGCGGGCAAGGCGTCGTCCAGCGCGGCCAGGTCAATTGGCTCCGGCTCGTCCGCGCCCGTCCACAGCATGTCGTCGAAATCCTCGTAGGACACGTCGTCGGCTGGCTCGTCGTCGGGCTGGTAGTAGTCAGTCATCGCCGTCCCTCGCGCCCTTGCGGGGCGACTTTAGCGCGTCAAGTCCCCGAACGAAATCAACTGAATCCCTTCGGCCCGCACGCATTCGCGCGTGGCGGCGTGGGTCAGGTGGACGATCTCCTCTTCGCGCTTGTCGCGGTAGCCGCTGGAGCCTAGCTCGCCGTCCACGTACCCCGGATGGCACATCAGCTCGGTGATGCTGCCATCGGGCAGGTTGGTGAGGATGAGCAGCAGATCGCCGAGCGTGGCTGTTTTGTCGTAGTAGCCCATCTCGAAGCGCGCCGGCCAGAACGGGGCCGGCCCTTCGGCAAGCACCGCTTGCAGGCGCTCGACCAGCGGGAGCGCCGTGTCTACGTCGAACTCCGGCAGGATGCGCGCCAGCGCCGCCGCTGCCAGATCGGGGGGCAGGTCGGCCATGCCCGCGCGCATGGGGATGCCGAAGCCCGCCGCGATCTCCAGGACGGCGCGCAGGCCGTCCGGGTGCAGGTAGGCGGCGTGGTGGTGGGAGTCCAGGTGATCGGGCGGGCGACCGGCCAGGCTGATGAAGCGATCCACCTGGGCGGCGATCTCGCGCTGCAGGTGATCTGGCTCGAAGCGGCTCATCTGGGCGGGCCACGCGCTGATATGGACGAATTCTCCCCCGTCGGCCAGCAGCGAGCGCACCGTTTCCGGAGCGGACACCGGGCGACCGGCGGTCAGCGTGATGTGCAGGCCGATGCCCAGGCCAGGGGCTTCGGCCAGGGCACGCTCCAGGCCCGGCGCGGCGGCGGGATAGTTGACCATGACCGTCGTCGAGGTGACGATGCCGCGCTGGTGCGCCTCAAGAATGCCCCGGTTGATACCGGGCGACCGCCCAAAATCATCCGCGTTGACGATGAGTTGCTTCATGTGTCCCGTCCGTAGAGAGGGTTGTCAGTGATCAGTTGTCGGTGATCAGTGTCCGGTTGTCGGCGATCAGTTTTCAGTGATCAGATGGAAGTGCGTCGCAATGCGCTGAGCGATCAAGGTCGAAGACTGACAACTGACAACCGACAACTGACAACCAAGAACCAAGAACCAACAACCAAGAACCACCTGCGCACTCGCCTGAATCATAGCTTACACCCCGCCGGGGCGAAAGCCAACTT
>CAYNHD010000286.1:0-5376 GCA_964396775.1 uncultured Thermoflexus sp.
TAGTAGACGGGCGTCAGGAAGCCGCCCAGGTAGGTGGCGCGCGGCCCCGCCAGCAGGTCGGCCAGGCGCACATCTACCGCCTGCCCGTTGATCGTCCCCACGAAGCGCGTGCCCTGGTCGGCGCGCACCTCGAAGCACAGGCCCTGCGTGGCCGGCGTGGTGGTGGTGGGGTTGCCCCACGTCCGCGTGACCAGGCGCACGCCGTCCGCGCCCACCCGCTGCCAGTCGCTGAAGGCGTAGCTGTCCTCTTCGCCCGCCTGCGGCGCGACGATCTCATGGCCGCGCAGCCGCGGCTCGACGCCCAGCAGATCGCCGTCCACCACACGCAGATCAACGCGCCAGTCCACGTTCTCGCCGCGCTCGCCCCAGCCCAGTTCCAGGTGCACTTTGAACACCCCGGGCAGCGCCGGCTCAGCGGGCGGGACGGGCGGCGTCCAGCGGTGGATGACGCGGTTGTTGTGCAGCACCTCAACGGTCTCCAGCGCGTCACCGCCGCTCACGGCGACCTCGATCTGGCGCTCGGCGGCGGGCGGCAGCAGCGCGCCCATCGGCGCGCCGTTGAGCGCGAACTGCAAGGCGATGCGGTCGCCAGTGAGGGCCACCGTGCGCCGGGCGGTCAGCGCGCCCCAGATGCCATCGCGCGTCAGGGCCGTCGCCCAGACGGCGACGCGCCCGTGCCCGTAGCTGCCGGGGTGGGCGCTGTGGTGGTCGGTGGAGCCGACCACGCCCACCACGTGCCCCTGGGCCAGCCCGTAGTGCAGCGAGCTTTGCCAGTCGAGCGGTCCCATCGTGTGCAGGTAACGGTTGGGGATGATCTCGCTCTCGCTCGCGCCGTGCATGGACATGATCTCGACCAGGTGGATGAACTCCCCTTTCACCTCCGCCCAGTTGATGCCCCGGTAGCCCGCCTTGTAGCCGATGTGGTGGGGGATGAGCATCGTCTCGATGCCGCGCGCGCGGTACTGGCGCAGGGCGGCGCGCAGCGCCTCCATGTCCTCCGCGCGGATGATCTCGCCCTCGTCACCCTTGAAGTAGACGTTGTGATCCCCGTAGCGGCACGAGTGCCACTCGAAGCCGAGGAAGGTCACGAAGGCCCCGTCCTGGTGATTCTGGCGCACCAGCTCTTTGACGCGCGCCCACTGCCGGGCAGCGCGGGCGAAGCCCTGGCGGTGATAGTCCACCAGGGGGGCCAGGCGCGGCTCGTCCGCGGGAATGTCGTGCCACCAGCCGTGCGGCGTCAGGCAGACGAAATCGAGTTGCAGGCGGGCGTTGTGGAAGGCGTCCTCAGCGGAGCCGTGCCCGTAACCAACGGCGGAATGGCTGTGCAGGTCGCCGTAGTAGACGTGCAGCGCGTCGTAGGGGTCAGGCATGGAGGTCTGGTCCTGTCGTGTAGCGGCCCTTGTCAGGCGAAATCCAGCGGCTGGGCCTGGCCGGTGCGCGCGGCGCGGTAGGCCGCCTCGACGATCAGCAGCGACTTGCGCCCCTCGTCCACGCTGATCACGGGCGGCGCGCCCTCGCGCAGGCAGCGCAGGAAGGTGAGCGGCCCCTGCTGGTGGAAATTGCCCTGCCGGAAGTACGGGATGGTGTCCGCCCCGTGCCACTCCCCGCGCGCCTGCCCGTAATGGTAGACCTTGAGGTAGGGCGGGCGGGCGAAGTCGCGCGAGGCCAGGTCCACCCCGCCGAGCAGGGCGCTGCCGCGCTTGCCGAAAACCTCGATGGACCCCTCGGCGGCGACGAGCACGTTGCTCGTGGCGATCTCCGCGAGCGCCCCCGAAGGGAAGGTGAGCACAACCAGCGCCGTGTCCTCCAGCGGCAGGCCGAGCGTCCGGTTGGCGGTGACGGCGTAGACCTGGGCCGGGTCGCCGAGCAGCCACAGCAGGAAGTCAATGGCGTGAATGCCCTCGTCAATCAGCGCGCCGCCGCCGGAGAGCGCCGGATTCCCGTACCAGGCGTCGTGCACGCGCTCGCCCAGCTCCAGCAGGTGATAATTGCCATGCCGCACGCGCACCAGCGAGATCGTGCCCAGCTCGCCGCCCTGCACCCGGCTGACCAGTTCCTGGTTGATCGGGTCGTAGCGTTTGGGGAAGTTCTGCATGAAGATCACGCCGGACTCCCGCACGGCGCGGCGGATGCGGTCACACTCGGCGACCGTCGGGGCCATCGGCTTTTCGAGCAGGATGTGCCGGCCAGCGCGCGCCGCCGCCTCGACCAGATCGGCATGACGGGCCGTCTCCGAGGTGATGCCCACCGCGTCGCAGCGGGCCAGCAGCGCGTCGAGATCGCCCTCGAAGGCCGTGCCGTGACGGTCGGCGGCGCTCTGGCCGCGGGCCGCGTCGTCGTCCCACACGCCCACTAACTCAGCGTCGGGCGAACCGTTGATCGCCTCCGCCCAGTAATTGGCGTGGTAGTGGGCGAAGCTCAGGATGGCGAAGCGCACCCGCGCGCTCATGGCGTCTCGACCTCCTCCCAACCGCCGTGCTGGGCGGCGCGGTAGACGGCCTCGGCGACGAGCAGGCTGACCAGGCCATCGCGCGCCGAGTTGTCCGGCGGGGCAGCGCCGGAGAGCATGTCCAGAAAGTGGCGGTGCTGGCGCAGCCCGACCTGCTCGGCGCGAATGTCCGGCGCGAACCAACCGGGCTGGCCCAGGTGCGCGGGCGCGTAGTAAGCCAGCCGCCCGCGCTCGGTGCGCAGCCAGGCGGTGCCGTCTGTGCCGTAAATCTCCATGCGATAGCGGTCGGTGCCCGCGACCTCGGCGTAGGCGCATTCGTGCACAGCGATCAGGCCCGACGCGAACTCGTAGGTGGCGATCACCAGGTCTTCGGCGTTGGGCCGCACGACAGTGCCATCGGCCAGGACGCGCTCTTTGATCATGAGCGCGGTCGTCGCCCGCACGCGCACAATCTCGCCAAAGAGATAGCGCAGCAGGTCTATGCCGTGCACGCCCAGTTGCAGCAGCACGCCGCCGCCCACGCTCTCCTTGCGGTAGAACCAGGCGGCCCAGTCCGCGCCAGGGGTAGCGTTGCGCTGGCGCACCGAGTGCACGCGCCCCAGGACTCCCCGTTCGAGTAGCGGGCGCAGGTGCTCGATCTCCTCCAGGTAGCGGTGCATGAAGCTGACGAAGAGCGGCACGCCGGTTGCCTGGGCAGCGGCGATGATCGCGCGGCACTCCGTCGAGTTGCGGGCCATCGGCTTCTGCAACAGCGCGGGCTTGCCCGCTTCCAGCGCGGCGATGGCGTGCTCGCGGTGCAGGTAGTCCGGCGTGGCGATCACCACCGCGTCAATGGCGGGGTCGGCCAACACCTCGCGGTAATCGGTCGTGGTGCGGGGAATGCCGAACTGCGCCGCCCGGCGAGCCAGGCCCTCGGGGTCTGCGCCGGCGATGGCAGTGATGCGCGCGCCGGCTTCGTGCAGCCCCGCGATGTGATAGGCGCTGATGAAGCCCGCGCCGATCATGCCGATATTGAAAGTCTTGCGGTTCATAGCCTGCCGCTCCAGGGTAGTGCCCCCTTCAGGGGCGCATAGATCATCGCGGGTGAGGGACATGCGAGAGCCGCTGACTCGCTGCCTCTCCCCCTCAATCCCCCTCTCCAGCCGAGCTAGAGAGGGGGACTTCGCCACTCGATGCGGCCATCACCCCCTCCCTGGCTTCGCCGGTTCAGGGGCGGCCAGCAGCGTGAGAAGCATTGAGATGGCGTCTGCTGTACCTCACCCCCTGGCCTCGCTACGCTCGGCGTTTCCCCCTCTCCGTCAACGGTGTGGGGGTGGGGCGGCGCGTGAGCGCGGAGCGGGGGTGAGGTAAGTCAGGATGCGGCAGACTGCCTGACAGAGTCTGCGCATCCCCGGCCACACTGTCGCGGTTGCCGGCAGAGCGAGTATACTCGGCACCATATAACGTGCGCCGATCACCGCTTTTGCAGGGAGGGGGGCCGATGACACTGTTTGACGAGGCGGCGCGCACGCTGCTGGACAAGCCTCTCATCGCGCGGCTGTCGGTGATGGACCCCGACGGCTACCCGCACACGGTGCCGGTGTGGTTCATGCGCGACGGCGAGGATATTGTCTTCATCAGCGTGCGCAGCACGCGCAAAGTGTCCTACATTGAGGCGAATCCGAAGGGGGCGGTCACCATCGGCGGCGCGCCAGGCGATGGCGGGGGCTACCTGATCAAGGGGGAGATCACCATCGAGCCAGACCCGGACGATGTGTGGGTGCGCCGCCTGTGCCATCACTACGAGGAGCCGGAGCAAGCCGAACGCGATGTCGCGGACTGGGCCGACCTGGACATCATCGTGCTGCGCCTGAAGCCGCGCAAGGTGATCAAGGTGGCGTGATCGCCAGGCCAGCGCAGGGAAGAGACTTCCGAAGTTTCCAAAACTTCGGAAGTCTGGTTCTGGGCCGGGCGCAGCAGAGCAGCGCCCCTGCTCAGGCCAGCAGACCCGCCAGCGAAGTCTGCACCAACCGCCCGCCGAGGACGAGCAGCAGCAACAAGACCAGGCGGCGGAAGGTCGCCTCATCCACGAAGCGATCCATGAGCAGCCCGCAGCCCGTTCCCGCGCCGGTGGCCAGCAACCCAACCGGCAGCACTTCCCACACGTCGCCCGTGAAATTGCCCGCCAGCGCGTGCGAGATCACCACCGAGATGCTGTGCAGCACGAGCAAGACCTGGATGTTCGCCTTGAACACTCGCGGAGACCAGCGGCGGCTGCTGCCGTAGATGACCAGCGCCGGGCCGCCGGTGTTGTACGCGCCAGAGAGCACCCCGCCAGCGAACCCCAGCCCGTAGGCGGCGCGCGCCGTCCCGCGCCAGGGCGGTGCGCTCCAACGCAGGGCGTACAGCCCGTAGCCGATCAGCACCAGGCCCAGGGCCAGCGTGACGATCTGCTCGTCCACCAGGCGCAGCAGCGCGACGCCGATGGGAATCCCCAGCACCGATCCCCAGACGAGCGGCGTGATCTCGCGCCATTCTAGCTGCCGCCGGTAGCGCCAGGCGATCAGGGTCGGGCTGAGCAAGCCGAGCAGGGCGATCAGCGGCGCGGCGGTGCGAATGCCCAGCGAGACGACGAGCAGTGGCATGGCGATCAGCGCCATGCCGAAGCCGACCACGCCCTGGGTGAAGGTGGCCGCGAAGAGGATCAGCCCCATCTGGATCAGCACGGTGCGCAGCCTCTCATGAAGGTTCGACCCAGATCGGCGAACTCCAGGCCCAATGCCCGTTGTGCTGGCGGACGCGCACGTGGTACCAGTCGCGCTGGCTGCTGTGGGCGCGGTGGATGAGGCTGAACTGGGCGGTGGTCTCCTGCAGGGGCACCGCGCGGTGGAAATAGTAGACGGGCGTCAGGAAGCCGCCCAGGTAGGTGGCGCGCGGCCCCGCCAGCA
>CAYNHD010000287.1:0-2097 GCA_964396775.1 uncultured Thermoflexus sp.
TACGGGGACGCAGCAGAGCAGCGCCCCTACCTGACAGACTCTGCGCGCACCCAGATGCTCAACGTCCAGAACGCGGTTTAGCGCCTCAGTGCTGAGGAGGACTGCACTCACGCCTCTGGCCGTCGCCAGCCGGGCCAGCCGCGCGCCTGCCAGGCGATGTACAGGGCGATGGCTCCGGCGGTTGCCACGTTCAGGCTCTGCACATGGCCGCGCATGGGCAGCGTCACGCGCAGGTCGCAGGTGTCGCGCACCAGGCGGCGCAGCCCTTCGCCTTCGCTGCCCATCACCAGGGCCAGGGGCCGATTGAGGTCTACCCGGTCGGGAGTCATGGTGTCTGGCCCGATATCGAGACCGACCAGCCAGACACCTTCTTCTTTCAGGCGGCGCATGGCTGTGACCAGGTTGGTGACGACGGCCACGCTCATATGCTCGACCGCCCCCGATGACGCGCTGACCACGGCGGGCGTCACGCCGACGCCGCGCCGCTCCTGCAGCACCACGCCGTGCACCCCTACCGAGTCCGCCACGCGCAGCAGCGCGCCCACGTTCTGTGGGTCTTTGAGCAGGTCGAGCACCAGCAGGAAGGGCGGCTCGTCGCGTTCCTGGCAGGCGCGGAGCATGGTGTCTAGCTCCACATAAGGATAGTCGCCCACGCGCATGGCAACGCCCTGATGGTTGGCGTTCTTGGCCAGGTCGTCCACCACGCGGCGCGGCACGTAACGCACGCTCACGCCGCGCTCTTGCGCCAGGGCCAGCGCGCTTTCAAGCGCCCCTTTTTCGTCTGTGCCTTCGGCGACCAGCAATTGCTGGAAGGCGCGTCGCCCTGCGCGCAGACTCTCCAGCACAGGCCAGCGCCCGTACAGGTATTCGGCCATCCCAGGTGATCTCCCTGATCAGGACAAGGCGCATCACGACGCCCTGCTGTTCGCTTGATTCATGTGCAGACTTGATGACCCGTCGCCGGCTAATTCACGCGCCAGACGGTGCCATCGGGCCGGTCTTCGAGCGCCACGCCCAGCGCCGCAAGCTGATCGCGGATGCGGTCGGCGGTGGCGAAATCCCTGGCGGCGCGGGCCTCGGCGCGCATATCAACTAGCAGGCGGATCAGCCCCGCTTCGCGCTCGGCGCTCGCTGCGCTGTCTGTCGTTGCCTCGTCCGGGATGATGCCCAGCACGTCGCCGCCAAGCTCGCGGTAGGTTGTGTCAATCGCTTCGAGCACGGCCCGCCCGATGGGTTGGCCGCTGTTGAGCAGCGTGTTGACCTCGCGTGTCAGGTCGTGCAGCGCAGCGATGCCGCCCGGCGCGTTGAAGTCGTCGTCCAACGCCTCGATGAATTTCTGGCGGGCCTCGGCCAGTACGTCAAGGAAGGCTGCGCCGCCACCGCCCGGCCCGGCAGCGCGCAGCTTCTCACGGGTGAGGCGCACCGCCCCATAGAGGCGCTCCCAGCCCTTGCGCGCCCCGTCCAGCGCCTCTTCGCTGAAGACGACCGGGTTGCGGTAGTGGCTGGTGAGGATGAAGGTGCGCAGCACCTCGGCCCGGTGCAGCTTGAGCGCGTCCTTGATCGTGTAGAAGTTGCCCAGGCTCTTGGACATCTTGACCGGGACGCCAAACTCATCGGGGACGGTCAGGCTGCCGACGAGCATCCAGAAGCGGGCGAAGGGCGCTTCATTGGCCGCCTCAGACTGGGCGATCTCGCATTCGTTGTGCGGGAAGATGTTGTCCACGCCGCCGCCGTGAATGTCGAACGTCGCGCCCAGATACTTCTTGGCCATCGCCGAGCACTCGATATGCCAGCCGGGGTAGCCGACGCTCCAGGGACTGTCCCAGCGCATGATGTGTTCCGGCTCGGCGGCTTTCCACAGGGCGAAGTCCTCGACGTGCCGCTTGTCGTCGCGCGGGTCCACGCGCGCGCCCGCTTCCTGTTCCTCCAGGCGGCGATTGGACAGTTTGCCGTATTCCGGCCAGCGGTGCACGTCGAAATAGACGTTGCCGCGCTCGGTGACATAAGCGTAATCGCGCGCGATCAGCGTCTCGATCATGGCGATCTGTTCCGGGATGTGACCGCTGGCGCGCGGGCTGATGTCGGGCCGCACGACTC
>CAYNHD010000287.1:2107-5348 GCA_964396775.1 uncultured Thermoflexus sp.
CGCGTCCATATCCTCGAAGTAGCTGCGCGCGTAGGTCTCGGCAATCTGCATGGGCAGCGCCTGCGACTGGATGGCCTTCTTCAGGATGCGATCCTCGCCGGAGTCCAGCAGGTGCCCAACGTCGGTCAGGTTCTGCACGTACAACACGTCATAGCCGCGAAAGCGCAGGTAGCGCACGACGACATCGAAGGAGATGTAAGTCTTGGCGTGGCCCACATGCGCATGATCGTACACCGTCGGGCCGCAGACGTAGAGGTGCACCTTACCTTCGTGCAGCGGCTCGAACAGCATTTTCTCCCGATGCAAGACGTTGTAGATGTGCAAGGCCATGATCCGTATTTCCTTGGGCTAGCCGGAGACAAAAAGACAGACCAAATTGTAGCGCAAAACGCCCCTCGCCGGAAAAGGCGCGTTTCCCCGCCGCCCTGCAAGATGACGTACAATGCTCAGTGGCTTTCAACGTTCACTCTCTCTGCCTGGATCGCGAGGCCCAGGTGATGCTGGAGAGCGGCATAAAGGTCATGCTCGCCGCCTGAACAGCAGAAGGGCCAGGCCGCGCCTGTGCTGGCAACGCCTGGCCCCTGCGCTGAGCTGTGGTTCTCTCTGAAATCGGCCCGCAATAGTGGGATCAATCCAGGGCAAGCGCGAACCAATCGGCGGTGGTCTCAATCACGCTTTCTGCCATGGTCTGATCGTCGGTCAGTACAGCGTAGATGTGGTCTCCCCCTTCGACCAGATACGCGGCCCGGAGTGCTCCCTGTGCATTATCCAGATACCACTGCAGATATTCCGCCGGATCGGGGTCCTCAGCCCCGGCCACAATGAAGACCGAGCCATCATACTTGACGTATTCACTCTCTACATCATAGAGTTCCAGGCTCTCGAAGAACCCTACGCCCAATGTCACCTCACGCCATCCCAGGTCTACAGTCACCTGTCCGTTGGCGCGGGCCGCATCGAGGTTTTCCTGGCCCAGAAAGTCGGGCGGGATGTTGCCACCTGTTGACCAGAGCACCATCGTCTGGTACCAGTCTGGATGCTGAGCAGCCGAGACAATCGCAATACGTCCTCCCAGGCTGAAGCCAATTACGCCGATTCTCTCTGCATCCACAAATTCCAGGGAAGCCAGGTAGTTGTAGCCGACTTCCGCATCCTCAACCATACCTTGCACGGTGCTGTTTTCCATCCCGCCAGCGCTCTCACCCCAGCCGCGAAAATCGAGCCGCAGCGAAGCGATGCTCTGTTCGGCTAAAGCCGCGGCGAGCCGCTTATACATATCGCCCACTTCGTCTTTGTGGCTGGCAAACCCATGCAACATGAGCACCGCAGGCATTGGCCCTTCTGCTTCGGGTTCATTGACGATGGCTGCGATCCCGTTCTCTAATGTGACAGCGTATTCGTTGAATCCTCGTCCTTGTTGGGCCAGGGCTATCTGCCCGGCAGCGGCTAACATCAGACTGCTGATCACCAGCAACGACACGAGCACTCTACGTATGGTGTTCATGGCTCCCTCCTGACCACCAATGGCGTGTTACGCTGCTACGTTCTCATCATAGCACACTCAGAAGGCGAGCAGGCGCAATTCACTTGTGTTTCTTGACGAAGGCTACCACCCGCTAGCGGCGCAGCGAGCCTTCGGGCTGGGCGAAGTACATGCGCCCGGCGTTGGTGACGATGTAGCGCGTGATCAGCACGGGGATGGTACGATCCATGTAACGCTTGCCGTCCTCGACGACGATCATCGTGCCGTCCTCCAGGTAGCCGACGCCCTGATCCAGCTCGCGCCCCTCCATGACAATGTGGATGTCAATGACCTCGCCGGGCAGAAAGATCGCCTTGACCGCGTTGGCCAGCTCGTTGATGTTCAGCACGGTGACGCCCTGCAACTCGGCCACGCGATTCAGGTTGAAATCGTTGGTCATCACCGGGACGTTGCGCTGCTTGGCCAACAGCACCAGCTTCTCGTCCACCTCGTCCACGCCCGGCACGTCGTCGTCAATGACGCGCACGGGTGTGCGGCTGCGCTGCTGAAGCTCGCTGAGTACCTCCAGGCCGCGCTTGCCCCGGTTGCGGCGCAGCATCTCCGGCGAGTCGGCCACGTGCTGTAGCTCGTTGAGCACAAAGCGCGGCACCAGCAGCGCGCCCTGGATGAACCCCGTCTGGCTGATGTCCAGGATTCGCCCGTCAATGATCACGCTCGTGTCGAGCAGCACCTCGCCGGTTGCCCCGCCAGGCAGCATCCTCAGCGCGCCGGGGCTGGCACGCAACAGCCCGCCGAACAGCGCGAAGACATCCTGGGCGCGCAGCGAGAAGACTGTGACGCTGACGTAGACGGTGGCCAGGGCAATGACGGTGGGCAGGAACTGCCCGAACGGGTCTGGCAGCAGCGAGAGCGGCCAGGCGAACATCGCCGCCACTGCCATGCCCAAGACCAGCCCCACCAGCGAGCTAACCAGCTTCTCAGGCGGCGTCTTGAGGATGGCACGGCGAGCCGCCCGCGCCGGATACGTCGTGATCCAGGGCGTGATGATCAACCCCGCCAGTGCGCCCATCAGCGAGAAGGTCAGGCCGCTTGCTTCGGGGGGAAGGTTCAGCGCGTCAGACAGATCAATGCCGAGGAGCGCGCCGAGCAAGGTGAACACCATCATGCCCACCAGGCGCAAGAAGAAGTCCAGACTCATTGAAGATGTCTCCCTGGCCGCTTGCCTGCTCCCGCTCGGATGATGAGATGAATGGCGGTCCAATCCGGCTCCGCCCTGCGCGTAACTGTGCGCAAGCGGCATCAGATTGGCATGAGCAAGTGCGCGCCGTTGCGATAATGCCCGCCGCGATATGGACTCAGCCTGGCCGGCGTATTCGCCAGAGCAGTCCACAGGCTGGAGTCCGCTGTCAGTGTCACTGTAACATGGAACGCGACAGCGCGTCAAAGGGATAAGACAATCGGCGGCAGCGCGGTAACCGAAAGAGCGCCGGCAAAGGCGCTGGAGAAGGAGAGTTCTGGCTGTCGCAGGTAGGGCAGGTGAGATTTGAACTCACACGAGGTCTCCCTCAGCGGATTTTAAGTCCGCGGCGTCTACCATTCCGCCACTGCCCCGATCAGGATACCCTGCCGTGAAGTGTAGCACGAGCGATCCGCCCGGTCAAAGTCCTCGCGCAGGGTGTAACTCACAATGGGGGTGAAATACTTGAACCGCAGAGCAACTGTGTTCCCTGTCAAGAACCTGGAATAGAAGGAGACACA
>CAYNHD010000288.1:0-5337 GCA_964396775.1 uncultured Thermoflexus sp.
CGCTGGTTGGGGTGTTTTCCCCCTCCCTGGCTTGGCCGGGGAGGGGGCCAGGGGGAGGGGCATTCTGCCGCACTAGACTTCCGAAGTCTTCGAAGACTTCGGAAGTCTGCCCGTGTAGGGGCGTATGGCAATGCGCCCCTACGAGCGCAACCAGGTGCTCCCCCCGCCCACTGCGCCGCGATTCGAGGAAGCCCTGCCAACTCAGCCTTTTAACTCGCGCCCCACTAAGATAGAATCTCTACCGCTGAGGACCACTCGAAATGGAACGCACCATGCCACGAGACTACTACGAGACCCTGGGCGTCCCGCGCAATGCGTCGAAAGACGATCTCAAGCGCGCCTTTCGCCAGCTTGCCCGCCAGTACCACCCCGACGTGAACTCGTCGCCGGACGCTGAGGAACGCTTCAAGGAGATCAACGAAGCCTACCAGGTGCTCTCCGACGACCAGAAGCGCGCCGCCTACGACCGCTTCGGGCACGCCGGCCTCAACGGGATGCCGGGCGGCTTCAGCGGCGGCATCCCCAGCATGGAGGAGATTCTCGAAGAATTCTTCGGGGGGCTGGGCGGGTTTGGCTTTGGCGGGTTCGGGAGCGGACGCCGCCGGCGCGGGCCGGTGCAGGGGCGCGATCTGCACCAGGAGCTACGTCTGAGCTTCGAGCAGGCTGTCTTCGGCGCGGAGATTGACCTCGACGTGACGCGGCGCGAAACGTGCAGCGTGTGCAGGGGCAGCGGAGCCGAGCCAGGCACCCAGCCGCGCACCTGCCCCGAATGCAATGGTACCGGCCAGGTTCGCCGGGTGCAGCAGGCGTTCGGCTTCAACATGGTCAACGTGACCGATTGCCCGCGCTGCAAGGGGCGCGGTCAGATCGTGGACACACCCTGCCATGAATGCCACGGCCAGGGCATCGTCACCCGCGCCCGCACGCTGACCGTCAAAGTGCCACCCGGCGTGGACGACGGGATGCAGATTCGGCTGGCCGGTGAGGGCGAGCCAAGCCCGAATGGAGGGCCGCCCGGCGACCTGTTCGTGGTGCTGGACGTGGCGCACCACGAGTTCTTCGAGCGGCGCAACAACGACATCATTCTGGAAGTGTCCATCAACGTCGCTCAGGCCGCGCTCGGCGACATCATCAAGGTGCCCACTGTCGAGGGCGAGAGCGAGCTCACCATCCCGGCGGGTACTCAGGCTGGCGACGTGATCCGGATGCGCGGCCTGGGCATCCCCAAGCTGCGCCGCGATGGGACGTCGTCTGGGCGTGGCGATCAACTGGTCGTCGTCAATGTGGAGATTCCCACGCGGCTGAGCAAGGAGCAGCGCCGCCTGTTGGAAGAGCTTGGGCGCTCGCTGGGCCACGAGGTCACCCCGCAGAAGGCGCGCGGCCTGCGCGACCGGCTGGCCGATCTTCTGGCGGGAAACTAGACTGGTCTGGTGCCCCCGCGCAACGAACAGGCGGCACACAGAGAAACGGGCACCCGCTAGGAGCGCCCGTTTCTCTTGCGCGTATCACTTTGAGGAGGAGGACGGGGCCTGGTTGGTCACGATGGGGCTACGATACTGGTTCAGCACGCGTCAATGAGACCCCGTCACCCATACTATAACACGGTTTTCGTTACATTGCACATTACAATCATAAAAATCAAGTAAATTATACTAACTTCCGACAAATCGCCCGCGCCAAGGTAACAGCCCGGACCCCTGGTCGCTGCATTGAGGTGCGTACATGGACTGGATCGAAGTCTCACTCGAAGTGGATGGCGAGGCCGCCGAAGCTGTCGCCGACCTGCTGGCCCGTTACGGGCACCAGGGCGTGGCGATTGAGCAGGCCGGTTTCCCTATTGAGGTCTGGCCGGACGAGATTCCGCCCGCCGACCGCCTGATCGTCCGTGCCTACTTCCCCGCCGACGCTCGCGCTGACGCCGCCCGGCAGCAGCTACGCGAGGCGCTGTGGCACCTGGGCCGGCTCTACCCCATGCCGGAGCCGACCTTCGCCGTCGTCAAGGAAGAAGACTGGGCCGAAGCCTGGAAGCGGCATTACCACCCGCTGCGCCTGGGCCGGCGACTCTATATCCGTCCGCAGTGGACGACCCTCCCCGACCCGCGCCCGGATGACATTGTGCTGGTCATGGACCCCGGCATGGCCTTTGGCACTGGCACTCACCCCACCACGCAGCTTTGCCTGATCGCCGTTGAGGAGCACCTGACCGCACGGCCCGCTGTAGACGTGCTCGACCTGGGCTGCGGGTCGGGCATCCTGGGCATCGCCGCGCTGAAGCTGGGGGCGGCGCGCGTCCTGGCGCTGGACACCGACGAGCTGGCTGTCCGTGCCACCGCGCAGAACGCCGCCTATAACGAGGTGAGCGAGCGCCTCACCGTCCAGCAGGGCAGCCTGGAGACACTGCGCCACTCCGCGCGGCACTTCGACCTGCTGCTGGTCAACATCCTGGCCAAAGTGATCATCACCCTGTGCGACGCAGGGCTGGGCGACGTGCTGCGCGCAGGCGGCGCTGCTGTCTTCAGCGGGATCATCAATGAGCAGGCGGACGAAGTCGAAGCCGCGCTGCGCCGGGCCGGGCTGGAACCCTACCGCCGCCGCAGCCAGGGCGATTGGGTCGCCATCGAAGCGCGCAAGCCGCTGCCATAGACTGGTTTCTCAGAGGGTGAATGGAAAGCTCCCTCATCCCCGTCTCCCCGCTTGCGTGAGAGAAGGGCAGCGATCCGGTTTTCTCCTCGCCTCACTGAGGGAGAGGGGTGCAGCGGTGAGGGACTTCCGACCACGCTCTCAGTCGGCGTGCTCTTTGCCGTGAATGTCGTCGAGCATCCCCGACATCAGCCCGGCCACGTAGCGCACGGCGCTGACCGCACGCCCGTAGCGCATCCGCGTGGGGCCGAGCACGCCCAGCGCGCCGCGCGCCTGGGGCGTCCCATAGCGACCGAGCACCATGCTCAGGTGGCTGAGGTTCTCCCAGCGGCCTTCGCCCGCGACGACGATGCGCAGGTCGGGCTGGTCGGGGGCGAGCATTTCGCGCAGGATCGCCTCCAGCACGTCGTCCTCTTCGAGCACGCGCAACGCCTGCTGCGCCTCGTCGTCGGTGAACGAGCCGAGGCTTTCGCTCAGCCCGTAGCGGACGACATCGCGCGCGGATTGCTGGGCGGTCTGGCGCATGGCGTCGGCGACCAATTCGGCGATCTCGCGGGTCAGCGCGTCGGGCTGCTGGGGGGTCTTCGCCTGCACCTGGGCGGCGGCCAGCCCCGCGCAGCTCAGGTTGATGATGTGCGCCGTCTGCGAGAGCACGGTCTGCGGAACCGGCTCGGTCAGGGTGAGCACCTGCTGCTGGACGGCCCCGCCTTGCAGCACCAGCACCATGAGCACCAACCGGCCCTGCGTGCTGATCAGTTCCAGGTGCTTGAAGTGATTCTCAACGGCGCGCGGCGGCGTGACCAGGGCGGCGGTGCGCGCCGTGCGCGAGAGCACCATCGCGGCAATGCGCGGCCATTCGTCGGGGTTGGTCGCGGCGCGGGCGAAATCGCGGGCGATGCGCTGGCGTTCCCCGGCAGGCAGGTTGGCCGCGGTCAGCAGGCGGTGGACGAAATAGCGAAAGCCCTGCTTGGTCGGCACGCGGCCCGCCGACGTGTGCGGGGCGAAGACCAGGCCATGCTGCTCCAGCGCGCCCATCTCGTTGCGCACGGTGGCGCTGCTGATGCCCAGGCCGAAGTGCTCGACGAGCGTCTTGGAGCCGACGGGCTGGCCGGTGCGGATGTATTCGCGCACGATCAGCGAGAGGATTAGTTGCTGGCGCTCGGTCAGGGCGGGCAAGGCGTCCTTGGGGGAGGGGTCAATGGCCGGGTTGCGCGGCGGTGTGGCGGGCATGGCTGCTGGCGCTGTTCTAACTCGGTGTGCGTTGCTGCGCCAGAGCATAGCATGGTGGGGGTGGGGCGTCAATGGATTGCAGGATTAGCACGTATGTTTTATACTGCGGCTATGAAACAGCCTGATTTCTTGCCCCTGCCCGGTGGCACTGGGAAGGAAACGACCCTTGACCAACTACAGGCAACTCTCCCTTCCCTTTGGCCCAGGCTCACAGAGCACGCAGGCTGAGACCCCCTACTTAGGCCGTGAGCTTGGGACTTTCAAGGACAGCCTCAGAGCGCCTATTCACCGTTGGTTTCGCTATCCGGCGGGGTATTCCTTCAGATTCGTTGACGAGAGTCTCGACCTGTTTGGCATCACGCCTGGGGAATGGGTCTACGATCCGTTCTCTGGGACAGGCACCACCTTGATATGCGCCAAGCAGAAAGGGGTCAATAGCTATGGGGTGGAAGCTCACTCATTTGTGCACTGGGTCGCCGAGGTCAAACTCTATTGGGATTACGACTACCGTCACTTAGGGAGAGCGATTGATGCATTTCTCAAGGTAACCCGCAAAACTGTTGCCAGCGCCGCGAGTGCGCCGGCCATTGAAGGGGTTTTCCCTGACCTGGTTTACAAATGCTATCACCCCTCTGACCTTGAGACGCTCTATACATTACGCGAGTTGGTGACGAACGAGATCGAAGATGCTCGTTTCCGGGATTTCCTTAAGCTGGCTTTGACAGACACATTGCGTGGTGCGGCGGCGGCTGGCACTGGCTGGCCCTATGTTTCCCCAAGAAAGAATACTGGAGACCAGCCCCCCAAGAACGCCTATGCCGTTTTCGAGAAAACGGTCTGGCAGATGTACCAGGACCTCAGAACGGTGTCTGGCAGCCGGCCCATTTGTGAGGTACGGAACGTCCTGGGCGATTCTCGGCGCGAGCAGGAACTTGGCGACGGGCAGGTGTCGTTGGCGCTGACCTCACCCCCGTATCTCAACAATTATGACTATGCGGATCGGACCAGGCTGGAACTCTACTTCTGGGGCATCGCCAACAGTTGGGGCGAAATCACCGAGAAATTCCGCGACCGTTTGATGGTTGCTGCTACGACGCAGGTCGTCAGAAATCACCATGCGCCAGAGACTACGCTGAGCCGGGAAATCCTGGACGCTGCGCCTGAGGTCTACCAGACGGTGCAAGAAACTGTGAACAGGCTTGCGGAACTGCGACTCACCAAAGGGGGAAAGAAGGACTACGACCTGATGGTTGCCCTTTATTTCAGCCATATCTTTGCGGTGTTGAGAGAAACCCATCGCGTCCTGAAGCCAGGTGGCCATTTCTGTCTGGTTCTGGGAGACTCTGCGCCATACGGCGTGCATATTGAGACCGATAATCTGATCGGCCAGCTTGGTCTAGGTCTTGGCTTCAGCAAATACAGTTACTATCAGTTGCGGACACGAGGGGGAAAATGGAAGGAGAACCC
>CAYNHD010000289.1:0-5324 GCA_964396775.1 uncultured Thermoflexus sp.
GTAGGGCGCTGCTTTGCTGTGCCCCCGTAGGGGCGTATTGCAATACGCCCCTACGGACCTTATCCCGCCCGGCGTCGGAAGGCTCGTCCGCGCCCGTGCAATTCGGCAGGCTGCGCAGTGACTTATCTCTGTGGCGGGGGCGAAGGGCGGGGGTATAATGGCCTCTGGCCTGGCGACACTGTTCTTTGCGTATTTCCACTGCCACAGTCATGCCACGATGGGCTGTACCGACGGCGAGACACACTGCCCTCGCTCAGGGGCAGCAGAGACGCTCTGTGCAGTCACCCGCAGCACCGCTGCCGCTCTGCCCGGCACGTCATCCGGCTGGAGACGGCGGCGCATGACGGGAAGGTGTTTCGCTCTAGTGTTCAATCCTGGGAGTATCTATGCTTGAGGGATTCTTCAAACCAAACGCAGTCGCGATCGTTGGCGCGAGCACAAAGCCTGGCAAGCTCGGCTATTCGGTGCTGGCCAACGTCATCGAGTCCGGCTTCAGGGGGAACATCTACCCGATCAACCCCGGTGCCACGCAAATTGCCGGATACAAGGCGTATGATTCGGTGCTGAGCTTGCCCGAAACGCCCGACCTGGCCGTGATCGTCATCCCCTACAACGCGGTGCCGGCGGCGCTGCGTGAGTGTGGGGAGAAGGGCATCAAGTCGGTGGTGGTTATCAGCGCCGGCTTCCGCGAAGCCAGCGTAGAGGGGGCCGAGCGCGAGCAGGAAGTCATCGAGATCGCCAAAAAGTACGGTATTCGCATCATCGGGCCGAACTGCCTGGGCATCATTGACACCTATACGCCGCTCAATGCCACCTTCGCTGCCGGGACGCCGCCGCAGGGCAACATCTCGTTCATGTCACAGTCCGGTGCGTTGCAGACCGCGATCCTGGATTGGTCGCTGGCCTCGCAAGACCTGGGTTTCAGCCGCTTCGTCAGCCTGGGCAACAAGGCCGACATCAGCGAGACCGACCTGATGCTTGACTGGGCGGAAGACCCGCAGACGCGCGTGATGCTGGCCTACATCGAGGGCGTGCCCAACGGGCCGGAGTTCATGCGCGTGGCCCGCCAGGTCAGCCGCAAGAAGCCGATCCTGGTCTTGAAAAGCGGCGTGACCGAGTCCGGCTCGCGGGCAGTCTCCAGCCATACGGGATCGCTGGCCGGCGCAGAGGCGGCCTATGACGCGGCTTTCTACCAGGCGGGCGTGTTGCGCATGAACAGCCTGGAAGAGCTTTTCGGCAACGCGCGCGCTTTCGCCAACCAGCCGCTGCCCAACGGTAGCCGCATCGCCATCATCACCAATGCGGGCGGCCCCGGCATTCTGGCGACGGACACGTTGGAGCGGGCGGGGATGCAACTCGCCCGGCTGCAACGCGAGACCGTACAGAAGCTGGAGGAGTTCCTGCCCGACGCGGCCAGCGCCGCCAACCCCGTAGATGTGCTGGGAGACGCGCGCCATGACCGCTACGCCCAGGCGATGGAACTGGTCGCGCTCGATCCCAACGTGGACGGGCTGCTGTGCATCGTCACGCCGCAGGCCATGACCGACATCGTTGAGACGGCCAACGCGGTGGGCAAGCTCAGCCAACGTACAGACAAGCCGATTCTGGCGGCCTTCATGGGTGAGGAACGGGCCAAAGCCGGTGAAGACGTACTGGCGAGCTACAACGTGCCCAACTACATGTTCCCCGAACAGGCGGCGCGCGCCTTTGCTGCCATGCGCGATTACATCGTCGCCCGCGACCGTCCGGAGCCGGAATTCGTCACCTACGAGGTGGATCGCGACGCCGTGCGCAAGGTGTTTGACCAAGCATACGCCGAAGGGCGGGTGAGCGTCGGCGAGGCCGAGGCGCGCGCCGTAGCCGAGGCCTATGGGCTGTACCTGCCCAAGAGCCAGCTCGCGGCGACGGCGGACGAGGCGGTGCGCATTGCCGGCGAGATCGGCTACCCGGTGGTGCTCAAGATCGCCAGCCCGGATATTCTGCACAAGACGGATGTGGGCGGCGTGAAGGTGGGGCTACAGAACGCCGGCGACGTGCGCGATGCTTTCGACCTGATCGTGTATCGGGCGACACGCTACGTGCCAGACGCGCGTATCTGGGGTTGCCTGGTGCAGCAAATGGTGCCTATGAACGGCATCGAAGTGCTGGTCGGCATGAGCAAGGACCCGCAGTTCGGCCCGTTGGTGACTTTCGGTTTAGGTGGTATCCTGGTAGAAGTATTGAAAGATGTCACCTTCCGCGTGGCGCCGTTTGGCCGCCAGGATGCCGAGGAGATGCTCGACGAGATTCGCGCGCACTCGCTGCTGGCAGGCGTGCGCGGGCGGCCCCCGGCGGACCGCGCGGCCATGATTGACACCCTGCTGCGCATCAGCCAGCTTGTGACCGATTTCCCGGAGATCGTCGAAATGGACATCAACCCGCTGATGGTCTACGAGGCCGGGCAGGGGGCGATCACGCTGGACATGCGTCTGGTGCTCAAGAGCAAATAACTACCTATCCACAACTCTGTTCGCGCAGGGGCGTTGCTCTGCTGCGCCCGGCAATTCACGGATAGGTTGTCATGGAGTAACCGAGTAGGACGCGCACAATCTGTCATTGGTTTTTGGTAATTGGTTTGTGGTTCTTGGTGAAAACGGTTTGCTTGCGGCTGTGTTCTACCAACGACCAACAACCAATAACCCCTCATTGTGCGGAATCTATTTGGGGCTTCCAAAAGTTGTCCGATGGGGCATTCAGCTAGCTGAGAAGGACAGACAAACATGACGAGTTTGTACATCACTTCGGTCAACACCTATTCCGGCAAGACGGCGATTGCGCTGGGCCTGGGGCTGCGTATGCAGGCGGCGGGGCTGAAAGTGGGCTACCTCAAGCCCGTCAGCACGCAGCCGTACAAGGCCGGGGGCCGCGTGCTGGACGAGGATGCCGATTTCGTGCGCCGGACGTTGGGGCTGGAAACGCCGCCCTGGGAACTGTCGCCGGTGATCATCACCAATGAGCTGCTCGAAGAGGCGATGGACGGCACGTTGGAGCGCGACCTGCTGGCCGAGATCGAGAATGCGTGCAAGCAGGCCAGCGAGGACAACGACATCGTGATCATGGAGGGCGGCGCGAGTATGCGCGAAGGGTACGCGGTGGGCGTCAACACGCTCAGCGTGGTCGAGCGCCTGAAAGTGCCCACCCTGAGCGTGGTGAGCTATGGCGAGCAATGCCGCGCGGCCATGTGCGTGCTGGACGACGCGCTGGCCTCGCTGCGTCGCCTAGGCGATCATCTCATCGGCGTGGTACTCAACAGCGTGCCGCGCGAGGATCTGGTCTACATCCGTGAGCGTGTGGTGCCCTTCCTGGAAAAGCAGGGCATCAAGGTGCTGGGCGTGCTGCCTTACGATCCGTATCTGCAGGCGCTGAGCGTTGGCGAGATCATTGACTCGCTGAAGGCCAAAGTGCTGACCGGCTCGCACCTGCGCGAGCGGCTGGTCGAGCACCTGAGCGTGGGCGCGATGTCGGTCGAGTCGGCTCTGCCGCGCTTCCGCCGCCAGCTTAACAAGGCCGTCTTCACCGGCGGCGACCGCACCGATATTCAGGCGGCGGCCCTGGAGACTTCGACGACGTGCCTGGTGCTGACGGGCAACCTCCAGCCGACCTCCACCATCCTGCGCCGCGCGGAAGAACTGAACGTCGCCGTCTTGCTGGTGCCGGACAACACGCTCGAAGCGGTTGAGAAGGTGGAGAGCATGTTCGGGCGCACGAGCCTGGGCCAGCCGGAGAAGCTCAGCCGCTTCCAGGCGATTGTGGCCGAGCACCTGAAGTACGACGAGCTAATGCAGCTTCTGAAGCTGTGATCTCGCTCGGAATATCCACTTGGGGCGTAGCACGCTACGCCCCTTGATTGTTCATGCGCTGCCCACGACGCCGGGCGTCTGGTGGGCACTGCCTGGCAGGGCCAGGCACAAGCACAGGAGAGATGACCCATGACGTACAGTCAGATCGAGTCCATTGTCGGGCGCGAAGTGCTCGATTCGCGCGGCAACCCGACGGTCGAAGTGGAAGTGACGCTGGTGGACGAGAGCTTCGGGCGGGCGATTGTGCCCAGCGGAGCCAGCACTGGCGAGCACGAAGCGGTCGAGCTACGCGACGGCGACAAGAAACGCTACGGCGGCAAGGGCGTGTTGCAGGCCGTCGAGAACGTCAACGGCGAGATCGCCGACGAGTTGCTTGGTTGGGACGCCACCGACCAGAAGGGCATTGATGAGCTATTGATCGGCCTGGACGGGACGCCCAACAAGGGGCGGCTCGGCGCGAACGCCATCCTCGGCGTGTCGCTGGCCGTGGCGAAAGCGGCGGCGGCGAGCGTCGGCCTGCCGCTCTACCGCTACCTGGGCGGGACGTTCGCCCATGTGCTGCCCGTGCCGATGATGAACATCCTCAACGGCGGCAAGCACGCGGCGGACAGCACGGATTTCCAGGAGTTCATGGTCATGCCCGTCGGCGCAGAGAGCTTCCGCGAGGCGCTGCGCTGGAGCGCGGAGATTTACCAGAGCCTGAAGAAGGTGCTCTCCGGCAAGGGCTACCGCACGACCGTCGGCGACGAGGGCGGCTTCGCGCCGAGCCTGCCCAGCAATGAGGGCGCTATTGAGGTGATCCTCGAAGCAATCGAGAAGGCTGGTTACAAGGTCGGGGACCAGGTCTGGCTGGCCCTCGATCCGGCAGCGAGCGAGATCTATCAGGACGGCAAGTACGTGCTGGCCAAAGAGGGACGCAGCCTGAGCGGCGAAGAGATGGTCGCTTTCTGGGCCGACTGGGTTGAGCGTTACCCGATCATCTCGCTGGAAGATGGTCTGGATCAAAACGACTGGGATCACTGGGTGATGCTGCGCGAAGCGGTAGGCGACAAGGTGCAGTTGGTTGGAGACGACAATCTGGTGACCAATCCACAGCGCGTGCAGAAGGCGATTGATCTGGGCGCGTGCAACTCGCTGCTGTGCAAGGTCAACCAGATCGGCACGCTGACCGAGGCAATGGCCGCCAGCCGCCTGAGCCAGATTCACAACTGGACGGTGGTAGTGAGCCATCGCAGCGGCGAGACCGAAGACGCGACCATCGCCGACCTTGTGGTGGCGCTAAACGCCGGGCAGATCAAGACGGGCGCGCCGGCGCGCTCGGATCGCATCGCCAAATACAACCAGCTTCTGCGCATCGAAGAGCAGCTTGGCGACGCGGCAGAGTACGCGGGCAAGAACGCCTTCCCGAACGTCAAGCGCCGTCTCTAGGCGGGTGCATCTCACGATGGGGGCGAAATGCCTGAACCGCAGAGACGCAGAGGACGC
>CAYNHD010000290.1:0-3869 GCA_964396775.1 uncultured Thermoflexus sp.
CGCCGACCGGAAGCGTCCGGCTCGCCCAGTTCCATGCGGATGCACTCCACCTGGCAGACGCGCCCGCTCTCGTCGCCGAGGTAGCGCACCGGGTTGTGCAGCAGCTTGAAGATGATGCCCTCTTCTTTGGCGTGGTGAATCTCCTCGGCACGGGCGGGCATCTCCGCCTCAGAGCGGCGGTAGATCAGGTACACTTCCTTTGCGCCGAGGCGGGCCGCCGTGCGCGCCACATCCATCGCCACATTGCCGCCGCCGATCACGGCCACCCGCTCGCTGGCGGCGATGGGCGTGTCGTAGCAAGGGAACTCGTAAGCGCGCATCAGGTTACAGCGCGTCAGGTACTCGTTGGCCGAATACACGCCGCACAGGTTCTCGCCGGGCAGGTTCATGAACCAGGGCAGCCCCGCCCCTGTGCCCAGAAAAACCGCGTCGTGCCGCTCCAATAGCTCGTCCACCGTCTCGATCTGCCCGATGACGTAGTTGTATTCGATCCGCACGCCCATGCGCTGGACGACTTCCACCTCGGCGTTGACAATGGCTTTGGGCAGGCGGAACTCCGGGATGCCGTACATCAGCACGCCGCCGGGCGCGTGCAGCGCCTCGTAGATGGTCACGTCGTGCCCCAGGCGACGCAGGTCAATGGCGACGGTCAGCCCGGCGGGGCCGCTGCCCACCACGCCGACGCTCTTGCCAGTGGGCGCGCCGACGGGTGGCGGCTCGACCAGCCCGTGCTCGCGCTCCCAGTCGGCGACGAAACGCTCCAGGCGGCCAATCGCCACCGGGTCGCCCTTCTTGCCCAGCACGCACAGCGCCTCGCACTGCGTTTCCTGCGGGCAGACGCGCCCACAGATGGCCGGGAGCATGTTTGTCTCCTTGACCTTGCGCACGGCGCTCTCGAAGTCGCCCTGGGCGATGAGCGCGACGAAGCCGGGGATGTCAATCCCCACCGGGCAGCCTTCAACGCAGGCGGGTTTCTTGCAGGCCAGGCAGCGATTCGCCTCGACGACAGCCGCCATAGAGGGCAGCCCGTAGGGGACTTCGCGGAAGTTGGCGCGGCGCGCGTCGGGAGCCTGCTCTGGCATTGGCTGGCGCGAAATCTGCATCCGCTCTTTCGGCTTGAGGGCACGCAGCCGCTCGATCTCGTGAGAGTCCAGTTGGTCGCTCATCCACCCTACCTTGTCAGCCCCTCTGCCAGCTTCATGAGGGATTCGTCTGGGCCAGGGCCTCGGCCCGGCAGCGTTCCTGCATACGCTGGTAGGCGAGCCGTTCCTGCTCCTTGTAGAACGCCTGGCGCTTCATCAATTCGTCGAAATCCACCTGGTGCCCGTCGAAGTCCGGCCCGTCCACACAGGCGAACCTCATCTCGCTACCCACCGTCACCCGGCAGCCGCCGCACATGCCTGTGCCGTCCACCATGATCGGGTTGAGGCTGACCATCGTGGGAATGCTGTGCTCTTTGGTCAGCAGACTGACGTACTTCATCATCGGCACCGGGCCGACGGCGAAGACGAAATCGGGCTTGCCGAGCCGGGCGATCAGGTCGGTCAGGGCGTGGGTGACGAACCCCTTTAGGCCGCATGAGCCGTCGTCGGTGCACAGGATCACTTCGTCCGAGGCGCGACGCATCTCCTCTTCCATGATCAGCAGCGAGCGGGTGCGCGCGCCGAGGATGGTGATCACCGTGTTGCCAGCCGCCTTGAGCGCCTGGGCAATGGGGTGCGCCGGGGCGATGCCGATTCCGCCGCCGATGACTACCGCTGTGCCCCATTGCGCAATATGCGTAGGCGCGCCGAGCGGCCCCACCACGTCGCGCAGGCTGTCGCCGGGCTTGAGCGTCGCCATCTGCGCGGTGGTCTTGCCCACCGCCTGGACGGCGAGGGTGATCGTGCCGCGCGCGGGGTCGGCGTCGGCGATGGTCAGCGGGATGCGCTCGCCATGCTCGTCAATGCGCACGATCACGAACTGCCCGGCTTTGCGCCGCTGAGCGATCTTGGGGGCGACGATCACGTAGCGGTTGACGCTCTCGGCGATCACCGTGTTTTCCAGAATCTCGTTCACCTGTTTTGCTCCGTGCTCCGCCTGCGCGCGAACGATACCGGGCTGATGGGGCGTTGTCGGCGGCGCGGCCCCCACCATCATACTACGGGGTTGCGCCGCACGGGGCTAGTTCAAAAATAACCCTTCTGCGACGATTAACATCACCCTAATGACAGAATTTACCGGCGGCACGCGAGGAATTCGCCGCCGCCGATCAAAAAACCTGCCGGGGAGGGCAGGTTGCGGCAGGAGCTGGGGAGGCTGGATTCGAACCAGCGAATGGCGGCTCCAAAGGCCGCTGCCTTAGGCCACTTGGCGACTCCCCACTGGCGGGCCATTATAGCACAGCCGCGCGCCGCCGGACAAGGCTGCGCGGGGAAAAGCGGACTGCGGATTGCGAATTGCGGATTGGAAAATCCTCCCTGCACACGGAGAGGGGGTGGGCAGGCAGGTGAGAATCATTGAGATGGGCAAAGTGATGGTGTGTGGGATATTAGCCCCGCCCCTAAATCCCCTCCCCACGTCGTGGAGAGGGGACTTCATGACAGCCCGACTCTCCCCCTCTCCACGTGGTGGAGAGGGGGCTGGGGGGTGAGGCTGTCAAACCCCCTATGGGTGGCTTGCCCGCTGGGGCTGCGCGCGCTATCCTGAGCGCAGTGTCCACACAGCCAGGGAGTGATCCCCATGCCACTGACTACCGGTGCCAGCGCCAGCCGCACCAAAACCTTCAGCGACGAGGACGTGCGCGCCTTCGCGCACATCTCCACAGACGCCAACCCCGTCCATCTGGACGACTCCTACGCGGCCACGACTCGCTTCGGGCGGCGCATCGCACACGGGATGCTGACCGCCGGCCTGATCTCCGCCGTGTTGGGCAACGATCTGCCCGGCCCCGGCACGATCTACCTGAGCCAGTCGCTCCAGTTCAAAGCGCCGGTCTACGTGGGCGACACGGTGACGGCGACCGTCGAAGTGACGGCCATCCGCGAGGGGCGGGGGATCGTCACGCTGGCGACCACCTGCACCAGGCAGGACGGCACAGTGGTCATCACCGGCGAGGCGGTCGTGCTCGTCCCGGCGGACGGCGGCCCCGCGTCCTGACCCCCCGCCGCCCTGCGCCCGGCCTACGTCTCTGGCGCACGGAGCGCGGCCAGCCGCCCCTCCTCGCTGAGCGGGTTCCCGGCGCGATCTACGGCCCACACCGCCCCGTCGAGGCTGCGCGTGCGGATGCGCCCCGGCGCGTAGGGGTTGTTGACCAGTTGCGGCGCGTCGAGCAGGCCCTCGGCCACCGCCCGCGCCAGCACGTCCGGGTTCAGCAGCGGGTCACCGTCGCCGATTCCCAGCGCGCGAATGGCCTCTACCAGCCGGTCGGTCTCGGCGATCAACTCGTCGCGCCGGCGCAGCACCGCCGGATCGCGGGTCATGTCGGGGTTGCCGCGCAACGCCGTCTCGATCACATCCTGGGCCATGACCGCGCTCTCGATCACTTCCCCGGCACTGGCCGCGTGATTGGCCTCGCTATAGCCCACCACATGGATGATGTGCGGGCGCAGGGCCATCTGCAACATGACGCTCTGCGCCAGGTGCGCGCGCGCCCGGCGCAAGTCCACCGGATAGCTGAGCAGCCCGGTGCGCGTCTGCCGCCAGATGCGAAAGTCGTCCGCCGCGAAACGCTCGCTGAGCGCGACAATCGCCAGGGCGCGGGCCAGGTCCATCGCGTTGGAAAGCTGCGGCGGGCTTTGGAACATGTAGGTGAGGATGTAGTCGCGCACGCCGCAGTGCCGGGCGTTGTAGGCGTAGAGGTACGCTGAGGCGCACACCACCACATCCGG
>CAYNHD010000290.1:3879-5323 GCA_964396775.1 uncultured Thermoflexus sp.
GCGCGTCACGCATCCCCCAGTGATAGGACTCGTTGCCCTCCACCGGGATGTCGCGCGCGCCGTGCCAGGCCATCAGCGCCTGGTGCTCGGCGATGGACTGGGCCAGCGGCGACGGCCCGCGCCCGTCCATAGCGTTGAACCAGAACAGCGACGTGGCGCACCAGGCGTTGTCTATGGTGCGCACGAGCAGATCGGCGTAGCGCAGGTGATCGGCGGTGCCGGAATACGAGCGCAGCAGCGGGTAGTTCCCCCGGCGGCTGGCCGCGTAGAGGCGGCGCAGATCGTCCTCCGTGCGGAAGGGAACGCCGCCCGCGCCCTTGCTGCGCAAGTCCTGGCGGCGGGGATGGAAGAAATGCTCCTGCGCATCCTGGTCAGCGCCCAGCGAGATCACATCCAGCGCGCCGGACTCGGCGATCCGGGTGATGCCCTCGACGGTCGGCTCGATGGTCGGCGCGGGGATGCCGAAATGGTGGCGCAGGATCGGGTAGGGCGCTTTCCAGCGGATACGCTCGATAGCCCGCTGGGGGAAGGCGTCCGGGCCGTGCTGCTCGACGGGCCTGCCCTCCAGCGCCAGCCGGACATGGTGCGGCGGCTCCTCGCCGGAGAATACGGCGTCAAAGTAGCCCATCTCGCGGGCGATGGCCGCGACGGGCGGCGTCCCGCCGAAGAAGAGGCGCTTGCGGCCCAGCACGCCCGCCGCTTCCAGCATCCCGCGCAGCTCGGCCAGCAGCGTCCGCGCGTTGTCGGGCGTCAGCCGGTAGCTGACGCCGATCACGTCCGGGTCGTAGGCGACGATGGCATCCATGAAGGCTTCCAGTCCCGTCGCCGGGCCGGTGAAGTGTGTCTCGTAGCCCGCTTCTTCGGCGGCGGCCAGGAAGCGCGTGACTCCGGCGACGTGCACGCAGTCGCCCAGGCTGCCCGCCAGCACCTTGCCCGTTTTGCTGTGCATACTTCCCTCCTGTGTACCTCACCCCCGCTCGGCGCTAACGGCCCGTGTTGCCCCTCGTAGGGGCGTATTGCGATACGCCCCTACGGACCTCAGCCCCGCCTGGCCCGCTGACGCGGCTGCGCCATGCCTGAAGAGGGCGCAGCGAGGCTGGGGGTGAGGTCAACAAGACACCCCATTGCTGGCTGAATACTCGCGCGTCAAGCCTGCTCAGCGCCCTCCGTAGCGGTCGTTGGAAGGGAGCGGTTCCGGGTCGGGGCTGCCCGTCTCGACCAGCCGCGTGATCTCGCGCAGCGACAGCCCGACCAGCCCCATGCGCTCCAGCGTGCGCCCGCGATGGCGGTAATCCACGCCGTCAATGACGCAGGCGATCTGGATCATGGACTCCATGCCCCACACATCCACGCCGAAACGCTTGCCCAGTTCGGAGATCGGCACCAGGCTGTAGGGCACGTCCTCGAAGATGTAGCGGTGGCGCAGCGTGCGCGGCGCGGTGAT
>CAYNHD010000291.1:0-5269 GCA_964396775.1 uncultured Thermoflexus sp.
ATGCCCCTCCCCCTGGCCCCCTCCCCGGCCAAGCCAGGGAGGGGGAAAACGCCCCGACCAGCGGTCCAAATCCCCCTCTCTAGCTCGGCTGGAGAGGGGGATTTAGGAGGAGAGGCGTGTCCAGAATCGCCGCGCTGACATCGCACGCATAGGCGAAGTGCGCCTGGCAACGCTCCGGCACGTCCGCGCGCGCCTCGATCCCAAACCGGCGCAGGACGCGCAACAGGTGACACAGTGGCAGCCCGACCACGTTGGCAAAGCAGCCGCTCGTCAGCGCGGCGGGACGGAAGCCCGCGTGCTGGATGGCGTAGCCGCCCGCCTTGTCGAAGGGGTCGCCGCTGGCGATGTAGGCGGCGATCTCGTCGTCGCTGTAGGGGCGCATGGGCACATCGGTCACGGCGATGTCGGTGATCGCCCGCCCCGTCGCCACATCAATCACCGTCAGCGCCGTGTAGACCTGGTGCGCCCGCCCGCGCAGTTGGCGCAGCATGGCCCACGCCTCGTCCGCGTTGGCAGGCTTGCCCAGGATGGCCTCACCGTCGGCGACGGTGGTATCGGCGGCCAGCACCAGCGCGTGCCCGGCAGCAGCGGCGAGCGCCGCGCATGCCTTCTCCTGGCTGAGCCGGATGGTGTAGGCGCGCGCCGACTCGCCAGGGAGCGGCGTTTCGTCAATGTCGGCGTTGGTGGTGGCGAAGCCCAGCCCCATCAGGTGCAGCAGTTCGCGGCGGCGGGGCGACCCGGAAGCGAGCAGGAGGGTGGGGTGTGAGGTCACGGGGCGATCCTGAGCGTAGCGTGAGTCACAGCGTGCCGTCAGCGATTCTGGAACATCAGGCCAAAGCCGCGCCGCGTGATGATGTAGTCGTGATCCGGATCGGCCTCCAGCAGCCGCCGCCGCAAGCGGCTGACCAGCGCATCAATCGTCTGGTCGCTGACCTCCACGCCCGCGCCCCACACAGCGCTGATCACCTCGTCGCGGGTGACGATGCGCCCTGGGTTGGCGGCCAGCAGCGCCAGCAGCGCGAACTGGTTGGGGCTGAGCGGGGGGTAGAGCAGCGTCCCGCCGACCATGACCCGCGCCGCCGCTTCGTCAATCTCCAGGCCGGGCCGGGGCAGCCGCACCGGGGCGATCTGCGCAGTCGTCGCCGGGTCGTCGAAGACCCAGGCGCAGACCTGGCCGAAGGTGACTTCATCGCCGGCGCGCAGCCGGTATTGCTCACCGGGGGCCAGCCGCCGCCCGTTGACGAACGTACCGTTGGTGCTGCCGGGGTCTTCCAGGTAGATGTTCTGGTGATCGCTGGTGCAGCGGGCGTGCAGCCGCGAGATGGCCGTCGAGTCCAGCACGTAGTCGCAGTCGCGGGCGCGCCCGATGGTGAACGGGAAATGGGCCAGCTCAACGGTCTTGCCCGCGTTCGGGCCTTCTTTGATCAGGAATCGCTGGGTGGATGGCATGGTCTTCCCTGCCTGCTCATGCTGATCGCGCCGTCCCCAGTAGGGAATGCCTCACGACGGCAGCAAGAGTCTTGAACCGCAGAGACGCCGAGGACGCGGAGAAAGCCTGAATGGGTTTTGCATCTATCTCTTCTCTGCGCTCTCTGTGCCTCGGCGGTGATGCGCTGTCCCACAGAGGAGGCGCTAGGCCGCGTCTCCCTCGTCGTCGCTGAAATCGGTCTCCACATCGCCGAAGGCCGTCTCCAACCCGATGCGCCGCTCGAAGTCGGCCAGCGCCGCCTGGAGCGCCCCCTGGCGCACGCTGTTGGTCACGTCGCCGCGCGTGCGCTCCAGCACCGCGCGCAGTGCGTCCACGCGGCGGCGCAGCCCGCCGGTGATCGCGTCGTGGAAGTCGAAGCCGATCAGCAGCCCGTAGATGGTATCCATCGCCGCCAGCAGGCGCTCGGCGTCGTCGGAGTGCCCCCGGCGCAGGATGTCGAGAATCTGCCGGCGCAGCTCGCTGGCCGCCTCGCACAGCCCGTTGAGGTACGTGGACGGCTCCACGCCGAGCGACTGCGGCGTGGGCAGGGCCTCGTCGCGGGCCAGGGCGTAGATCACGCACGCCTCGACGTACTCTTTGAGCGCGTCCTGCGTGTAGCCGCTGTGATACAGGTCGGCGTAGTCGGCTACCATTGCGCGAATGGCGTTGGCGGCGTCGCGGGCCGTGTCCAGGCGGGCGCGCGCGGCGTCCCACTCGTGGCGGTGCACGGCGCGGATGGCGTTGGCGCAGTGCTGGATCAGCCCGCGCGACTGGTTGATCGCCGCGTCGCGGGCGGCGTTCTTGGCCTCGAACTGGGCGCGGATGTCCTCAACGATGGCGTCGAGGATGTCCAGGTTATCCATTGGGGATGTCCTTGTCCTCTGGCCCGCCCTCGCCCTCGTCCGGCGGGCGGATGGCGCCGAAAAGCTGGTCGGCGAGCGTCTGGGGGCGTGGCGGCACCTTGATCTCGCCGTGCTGATCCTCGTAGCGAGCGATGTTGTCTTGCAGCGCAATCAGCAGCATCTTGGCGTTGGTCGGCGTGAGCACCAGGCGCGCCTGCACGCGCGCTTTAGGCACGTTGGGCAGAATCTGGGCGAAGTCCAGGAAGACCTCCCAGGGCGAATGGGTGATGATGGCGAAGTTGGCGTAAGTGGCGGCGAGGTCGGCGGGGATTTCCAGGCTGAGCCGTCGCTGGACGGGCTGCTGCGGTTCGGCCATGTCAGGCGATCCTCCTTGTGAGGGATGTACCCCCAGGTGGGTTGGCGTTGCGCACCAGAAACAGCCGCGCGTGCAACCCCGACTCGGCTGCTCTCATGCGTATTCTACACCGGTGCGGCGCGCAGCAACATCAGCGGGCGCATGGCATCCTCCGGGCGAGCCAGGTCTTGTAGGAGCGCGTTATGAACTCCGCACGCTCGGCGCAGCGGGAAGCGCGCAACGCCATGTGCGGCGCATGACCCCACCCTGTGGTCCCTCCCCGCTGGCGGGGAGGGACGAGTTTCTCCCCTTTCCCTGCTTGCGGGGAAAGGAGCGGGGGATAGGGGTTCAAAAGTACATAGCACACTCTAGAAGGGCAAATCGTCGGCTTCCGTCGGTGCTTCGCCGGCGACTTCTTCTGCCTCGCCGCGCCGACCCAGGAATTTGATGTCGCGGGCGGTTAGTTCGAGCGTAGCGCGCGGCTGCCCATCCTGGCCCACGTAGGCGGACGCATCTACTTCACCGGCGACCATGATCTGCATCCCCTTGTGCACGTACTGGTTGACTGTCTCGGCCAACTGCCGCCAGGCCGAGACACGGAACCAGGTCGTTTTTTCGCGCTGCTCGTTGGAGTTTCTGTCCGTCCAGCGGCGGCTGACCGCCACACTGAAGTCGCACACGGCCACGCCAGACTGGGTGTAACGCAGTTCCGGGTCGCGCCCTACGTTGCCAATGATCACCGTGTATTGATACCCTGCCATGATGACCTCCTGGAAAGCCGCACTATGGCGTTGCTCGTAGCGAGAGATTGTCCAGATTATAGCAGAAATAGAACGTCTGTTCCAGTTATCGCCCGCCTGCGTCCCTCTCACGAGGAGGCGAAGTTCCTGAACCACAGAGACGCAGAGAACGCAGAGGTAAGAGAGTAAGATTCTCTGGCTTCTTCTCCGCGTCCTCTGCGCCTCGGCGGTGATCTTCCGCCCCAGCCATGAGGACGCCCCCTAACCGCGCCGCTGCGCAAGCTGCTCGGCGAGCAGCCGCGCTACCACCTGGGCATCGGCCTGGCCGCGCATCTCGCGCATGACCAGGCCCATCAGGAACTTAAGCAGCTTCTCCTCGCCCGCCAGGTAGCGCGCCACCTCGCCGGGGTGCGCGTCCAACACACGGGCGACGGCCTCGCCCAGCACGCCCGCGTCGCTGACCTGGGCCAGCCCACGCGCCGCGACCAGGGCCGCCGGGTCGCCGCCCTCCGCGTAGAGCGTCTCCACAAGCTGCCTGGCCACGCCGTGAGTGATCGTCCCCTGCCCGACCAGCGTCACCAGGGCGGCCAGGGCCTCCGGCGTCAGCCTGATCGCGCCGATGTCCTGCCGGTCGCGGCCCTCGCTGTTCATCAGGCGGAAGACCTCGCCGGTCAGGTAGTTGGCGACCCTCTTGGGATCGCCGCCCGCCGTCACCGCTGCCTCGAAGTACGCGGCGACGGCCTGCTCGGCGACGAGCACCGAGGCGTCGTAGCGGCTCAAGCCAAACTGCCCCATGAAGCGGTCGCGCTTGGCGTCGGGCAGCTCCGGCAGGCTCGCGCGCACCTCCTCCACCCACGCCGGGCTGATCTCCAGCACGGGCAGGTCTGGCTCCGGGAAGTAGCGGTAATCGTCGGCGCTCTCTTTGACGCGCTGCACAACCGTGACCTGGCGCGCCTCGTCCCAGCCCATCGTCGCCTGCTGCACCTGGCCGCCGGATTCCCAAAGCGCGATCTGGCGCTCGATCTCGTAGGCGGAGGCGCGGGCCAGGCTGCGGATGCTGTTGAGGTTCTTGATCTCGGTGCGCGTGCGAAACTCGCTGGAGCCGACCGGGCGCACGCTGATGTTCGGCTCGATGCGCAGCACGCCCTTGCTCATGTCGCCGCTGTTGACGCCCAGGTAGCGCAGGATGGCCACCAGCTTGCGCGCGTAGATTTCGGCTTCTTCGGCGCTGCGCAGGTCCGCTTCGGACACGATCTCCAACAGCGGCACGCCGGCGCGGTTGAGGTCTACCAGGCTGTGCCCGTCGGTGTGGGTGAGCTTGCCGGTGTCTTCTTCCAGGTGCGCGCGCCGGATGCGCACGCGCCGGGTCGTGCCGTCGGGCAGGTCAATTTCCAGCCAGCCATTGACCGCCAGCGGGTACTCGTACTGGCTGATCTGGTAGCCTTTGGGCAGGTCGGGGTAGAAATAGCTCTTGCGCGCGAACTGGCTGAACGGCGGGATGGTGCAGTTGAGCGCCAGCCCGACGCGCAGCCCCATCTCCACCGCCCGCTGGTTGATCACCGGCAGCACGCCGGGCATCCCCAGGCAGACGGGACAGACGACCGTGTTCGGCTCGGCGGACGTGCTGTCTACCACCGCGCAGGCGCAGAACATCTTGGAGGCGGTTTCCAGTTCGGCGTGGACTTCCAGGCCGATTACGGCTTCGTAGACGGGCATGAGGTCTCTCGCTGCGGTACGGGTCTCAGCGCCTAGAGCGTGTTATGCACTCCGCACGCTCGGCGTAGCGTGCAGGGTACAGTGCATGGATAGCGCCCTGACCCCACCCTGTAATCCCTCCCCGCTGGCGGGGAGGCTCCCCTTTCCC
>CAYNHD010000292.1:0-5256 GCA_964396775.1 uncultured Thermoflexus sp.
CCTGATTCCTCCAGTCTACGACATTTCTGGTGCCCGAGAAATCGGGGGAAGGTCAGGGGAAGGGGCCGGGGGATAGGGGCGTTCTGGCAATCGCCCAACAACTTGTTTGTGGCCCCCCCAACTCTATAGTTGTCCGACTCGTCCGCTTTGATGTAAAGTTGCCAGGGTGAGCCATGATGCTCGTCCTGTCTTGTGATCCGGCACCGTCCACAGGGTGCCAGTGGAGGCGAAGATGCCGCTCCTGCGCCGACGCAGACCCTACCAGCAGCCCGACGAAACGCCCAGCGCGCAGATGGCGGGCGATTTCGAGGGCGGCGGCCCTGTTCGCGGCGATGAGGACGTGCCCATCGAGCCGTTCGTGCCCGTCTCCGGCGCGGATGCCGCCGATGATCGCGCCTACGCCTATCCGCCTGCCGGGATGCCAGCCGCCGAGGAGGAGACTGCTCGCCGTCGTCGCCGCCTGCCGCGCCCGTCGCTGGGCGTGCGCATTCGCTTCTGGGTGCTGCTGCTGGCCCTGGCCTTGATCGCCGGGGGAATCTTCGGCACGCTGCTGTGGCAGGATCGCCTGCGCGATGAGGTCACCGTCTGGTGGCCAGTGATCCCACTGGTCATTTCCGCGCTGTGGATGCTGATCGCGCTGGTGCGGCGGCAGGTGACCTCGTTCCTGGGCGGGGCGGCACTGGCCGGCTTTGGCCTCAGCGCGCTGCTGGACACGCAGGACATCGCCGCGCTGCGCGAGACGTTGCTGGGCACTGTCCTGGTGACGGTGGGGTTGGGCGTCGTCGTGCGCGGTTTCTTGCTTCGGGGGCGTGCCGTGCGCTACTGAGCGCACGGGGCTTCTCCCCACGATTCGCGACCCATTGCACAGAGTTGGCATCCTACGCTGTAGACTGAGATATTCTATGTGCAGTCGTTTGGTGCCGGCGGAAAGCCTCACCCCCGCTCGGCGCTGGCGCGCTTCGCCGGCCCCTTCTCCACGACGTGGAGAGGGAGCAAGCCGGGCGCAGCAAGGCTGGGGGTGAGGCCCATCAGCATGGTGGCGCTGGAGGAACGATCTTGGGTGGTGATGTAACCATAGGGTTTGCGTTTATCGCCGGGCTGCTCTCGTTCATTTCGCCCTGCGTGCTGCCGCTCGTGCCCGCCTACGTGGGCTACATGGGCGGGCAGATGACCCAGCAGGCGACGGCAGGCATCGCGGCGCGGGGCGAGTTTCGCCGGCGTTTCGGCACGCTGACGCACGGCTTCTTCTTCGTGCTGGGCTTCACCCTGTTCTTTGTGGTGTTCGGCCTGCTGACCACCGCCGCCGTCTCCTCCTTGACGGGGCTGGGCGCCACCGAGGGCGACGTGCGCGACGGCATCGCCCGCATCGGCGGCACGGCGGTGATCCTCTTTGGACTGCACATCCTGGGCGTGCTCAACCGCGCCTTCACCTGGCTGGGCGCGCGGGCGCTCAAGCTCGACCAGAGTCCTTACGCCAACCTGATCTCGGTGGCGATTGGCATCGCTCTGATCGGCGCCATCTACTGGCTATTCGTCGAGTCGTGGTTCATGACCCTGCTGGTGATCCTGCTGCTGGCGCAGGTCTTCCGCGACGCGCTGAAAGCCGACACGCCGGGCCAGTTCTGGTCGCGGATCATCGCCCGCCTGCACATGGCGCTCTACGTGGACACGCGCCGCCAGACGCGCCCCAGCCAACGCTACGGCTACCTGGGGTCGCTGTTCATGGGCGTGGTCTTCTCCGCCGGCTGGACGCCGTGCATCGGCCCCATCTACGGGGCGGTGCTCACCCTGGCTTCGACGGGTGGCTCGGTGTCGCGGGCGGGCGTACTGCTGCTGGCCTACGCCATCGGCCTGGGCATCCCCTTCCTGCTGACGGCCCTGGCCCTCGACCGGGCGCAGGGCGTCTTCCGCCGCCTGCAACGGCATATGCGCACCATCGAGGCGGTCAGCGGCGCGTTCCTGATCTTCATCGGCGTGCTCGTCTTCAGCGGGCAGTTGGAGCGGCTGACGGCGCTCGGCGGGCAGGGCGAACTGGGCGACATCCAGCTTAACATGGAGAACTGCGTGATCGGAGCCATTGAGGGGCGCGTGCGTCCGGGCAACCTGTGGTCGTGCATCGGCGACGGGATCAAGGGCGACTTTTACATCGCCGCGCCCAAAGAGGTGCTCGCTGCGGCGTCGAGCCTGAGTATCCCCACCCTGGAGGTGCCAGCGCCAGACGCGCCTGCGCAGGAGATCCCCCCGCTAGACGCGGCTTTGCCAGGCGCGTCTGGCGCTGAGGTGCCGGTTGGGCTGAGCGTCGGCCAGCGCGCGCCCGATTTCACCGTTGAGTTGCTCGACGGGCGCTCGGTGAGCCTGTCCGACTTTCGCGGGCAGCCCGTGCTGATCAACTTCTGGGCGACGTGGTGCGGGCCGTGCCGCAAGGAAATGCCCGACTTCCAGACGGTCTATGACTTGCAGGGCGGCGAAGACAGGTTTGTGGTGCTGGCGGTCAATTTCATGGAGGCGCGCGACGACGTGGCCGCCTTCATCGAGGGGCTGGGCGTCACCTTCCCGGTGGCGCTCGACCCCGACGGCAAGATCAACGGCGACCTGTACCGCAGCGCCATCCCCGGCTACCCGACAAGCCTGCTGCTCGATGCGGACGGGATCATCGCCGCCTACTTCCCGCGTAGCCTGAGCGGGCCGGAGTTGCTGGCCGCGCTGGACGACCTGCGCGCGGGTTAGCGCGTGTTATGAACTCCGCACACTCGGCGCAGCGCGCAGGGCACGACGCATGGGTAGCGCCCTTGCCCCACCCTGTAGTCCCTCCCCGCCAGCGGGGAGAGATGGGTTTCTCTCCTTTCCCTGCTTGCGGGGAAAGGGGCCGGGGGATAGGGGTTGAGAAGTGCATAACGCGCTCCAGCGCTCCCACCGGTGCCGCTCTTGCTGGCGGCTGACTGCTGACGGCTGACCGCTTCTTCGTGAAGGACATCGCCGCATGACATCCGTGCAAACCCTCGACGAGCACGACCTGCGCCGCATCATCCGCACCAACCGCCTGGTGCTGCGCCTGGCCCGGCACTGGCTGGCCATCGTGCTCGGCTTCCTGCTGCTGTACACGGCCCTGTCGCTGACGCCGCCCCTGTTCATGAAAGCGGGTTGGACGGGCGCTGCTGACGTGCTGTACAAGGTTTACGCGCCGCTGTGCCACCAGTTCGCCTTCCGCTCGTGGTTCCTCTTCGGTGAGCAGCTTGTCTACCCGCGCCAGGCGGCGGGGTCTGGCCTGGGGTCGTTCGAGTCCTACGCTGCGCAAGACCCGCACTTCGCCGGCGTTGACCTGGCAGTGTGGTCGGCGGACTTGCAGCTTAAGGCGCGCTCGTTCAAGGGTAACGAGCAGATGGGCTACAAGACGGCGCTGTGCGAGCGCGATGTGGCCATCTACGGCATGATGTTCCTGGCCGGGCTGCTCTTCACGCGCGCCCGCCGTTGGCTGCGCCCCGCGCCGGTGATGCTCTACGTGCTGCTGGGGCTGGGGCCGCTCGGCCTGGATGGGTTCAGCCAGATGTTCAGCTACGCGCCGTTCGAGTTCTGGCCGATCCGCGAGTCGCTGCCCCATTACCGCGTGATCACCGGGGCGCTCTTTGGGCTGATGAACGTCTGGCTGGCCTTCCCCTACCTGGAAATGTCCATGAACGAGACGCGGGCAGCGGTGGGCAACAAGCTGCGCCTTGCCGAGCAGCGGCTGGCCGCTTTACAGGCGGCGCAACGCTGAGCAATCCCCTACTGCCCGGCTGACCTCACCCCCAGCCCCGCTGCGCTTGGCTTGCCCCCTCTCCATTTGAATAGAGGGGGTGGCGAGGCGCGTTAGCGCCGAGCGGGGGTGAGGCAGAGTCTGAACAAGAAAGCCCCAGAGCATACGCCCTGGGGCTTGTCTTGGTGGGGCCTTCAGCGCCCGGCCTATTCCGGCTCAAGCGACACAATGATGGTCGTGTTGGTCGGCGTCGGCGTGTAGGTGCGGGTCGGCGTGTAGGTGTGGGTCGGCGTGTGGGTCGCGGTCGCCGGGCCGGGCGTGTAGGTGTAGGTCGGCGTGTTCGTCTTGCTCGGCGTGAGGGTGATGGTGGGCGTCAGCGTCTTGGAAGGCGTCAGCGTGATGGTGGGCGTGCGTGTGGCGCTTGGCGTAAGGGTCGGCGCCGGCGTCGGCACGTCAACCCCCTCGCCATAGCAGACGAAGTTGACCACGAAGGTTGTATCGTTGAAGTCGTAGTCGCGGTAGCCGACTTGATCCAGCCGGTCGGACGTGCCGTCAAAGTCGAACCAGATGTCCAGCGTCCTGCCCGGCTGGATCACGGGGTCAACCAGCCAGCCCGCCCCGCCAGAGACGCCCACTGCCGGGCGCGTGGTCACATTGTCCAGCGGGTCCCATATCTTGACCGCGGCGGGATCGAACGCGCCCACCCCGCCTACCGAAACGAAGTCCAGCGAAATGGGGGGCAGGGTCCGGTTGTAGGTGTTCCAGTTGATGCTGAAGCCGGTGATGTAAGCCACGGCAATGTCCGTGTTACGCAGGGTGAAGTGCACCACGCCGTTGGTCTCAAAGCCGATGAAGCGCACCTCATAGTTGGTGCAGACCGGCGTCGGCGTGAAGGTGGCCGTGTTCGTCAGCTCGAAGCCGGGCGGCGTTTCGGTCGCTGTGCTCGACGGGGTGGGCGTGGGATAGCCGGTCAGCTCAACCAGACAGTCGTTAACTGGGTCAAAGCCGACCCCGCCCCAGGTCGTGCCGAGATAGATGCGCGTGCCGTCGAAGACGCCCGGCACGAAGTAATCGGCGAGCCGGTCGGGGCCATTGGCGAACTCGACGCGCAGGGGGGTGATGGTGTTGGCGTCGAAGCGGCGGATGAAGTAATCGGGCGCGTCGTCGTCCCAGCGCGGATCGATCGCATTAGTGTTGTCCGCGATGGTGGGCGGCTCGTAGTCCGGCCCATACCAGAAGTGTGTGCGAGTGGCGACGCGCATGGCGCTGGTATACATGCCGGAAAAGTCCGGGTGCTTGGCCCACTGCACCTCAACCCGTGAGACGAAGAGCGGGCTGTACGGGTTGGCATTGTTAATGCGCACTTCCAGCGCGTTATCCACCAGGCGCGCGCTGTCCAGGGTGACCAGAGCGCAGTCGGGCGACGGTGTGGGGGTTACGGTCGCCGTTGATGTCGCGCTCGGCGAAGGCGTCGGCGTGTCGGTGATCGTCGGCGAGCTGGTCGGCGTCGGTGTGTGGCTGGG
>CAYNHD010000293.1:0-5164 GCA_964396775.1 uncultured Thermoflexus sp.
CCCTGGCCCTCCCCAGCCAAGCCAGGGAGGGGGAAAGTGTCACATCCGGCGGTCAAAGTTCTCCTCTCCAGCTCGGCTGGAGAGGGGGATTTAGGGGGTGAGGCGTGCGCAAACCAGACCTCACCCTCGCCAGGGGGATTCTGTCACTGTTCGCCCCCGAAGCCTGTGGGCCGGGGGCTTTTTGTTTGGCGGGGCGCTGCGCCGCTAGCAGGCCGGCGTATAATCTGGCTACCGGCAACGAGCAGAATGTGGGAGGTCAGGGCCATGAGTTCACTGGCAGAACACGGAGTCCCCTTTACGGCGGAGCACATCATGCTGCGCGAGGCGGTGCGCGACTTCGCCCAGCGCGAGATCGTCCCCATCGCCACCCACTACGACGAGACGGGCGAGTTCCCGCTGGAGACGGTGCGCAAGATGGGCGAGATGGGGCTGATGGGCGTCGAGGTGCCGGAGCAGTACGGCGGAGCGGGCATGGACACGCTGGCCTACGTGCTGGCCATGATCGAGATCGCCAAAGCGGACGCCTCGCATAGCACGGTGATGAGCGTCAACGGCAGCCTGGTCAACTTCGCTCTGCTGCGCTTTGGCACCGAGGAGCAGAAACAGAAGTATCTGGTGCCGGTCGCCAGCGGCGAGAAGATCGGCGCCTACTCGCTGACCGAGCCGCAGAGCGGCAGCGACGCCGCCGGAATGCGCACCCGCGCCGTCCTCAACGACGCCGGGACGCACTACCTGATCAGCGGGCGCAAGAGTTGGGTGACCAGCGGGCCGGTCGCCGAAACGGTGCTGGTCTTCGCCCTGACTGACCCCGACCAGGGGCATCGCGGCATCACCGCCTTCATCGTGGAGACAGACCAGCCCGGCCTGGAGCGCGGCAAGACCGAGCCGAAGCTGGGCATTCGCGCCAGCGCCACCTGCGAGCTGCTCTTTGACGGGTACGCCTGTCCGGTGGAGAATGTGCTTGGCGAGCCGGGGATGGGCTTCAAGATCGCTATGGCGGCGCTCGATGCGGGGCGGATCGGCATCGCGGCGCAGGCGGTGGGCATCGCAGAGGCGGCGTATGAGGCGTCGTTGGCCTATGCCCGCGAGCGCGAGGCGTTCGGCCAGAAGATCGGCCAGTTCCAGATGATCCAGCAGAAGATCGCCGATATGAAGACGCGGCTGGAAGCGGCGCGGCTGCTGACGTTCAACGCAGCCCTGGCCAAGATGCGCGCCGCCGAGACGGGCAAACGCTATACCCTGGAGGCGAGCATGGCCAAGCTATTCGCCAGCGAAACAGCCATGTTTGCCACTCACCAGGCTGTGCAGATTCACGGTGGGATGGGGTATAGTAAAGAACTGCCCCTGGAGCGTTACTTCCGCGACGCCAAGATCACCGAAATCTACGAGGGCACCAGCGAGATTCAGCGGATGGTGATCGCCCGTACCGAATTGGGGCTGCGCTGAGCCGAGACGGTCTGCCCGACCTGGGGCGTGCCACTAACTTTGAGGAGTCGTCCATGCAGAACGAGGAATTCCCGCGCGAGACCGCCAGCGGACCAGCGGGCGTCGAGCAAGATCGGGTCGTAGAGGCCATGCGCAGCATCCCGCGGATGCGCGCCGTTGAGGAGCTTGATGACAAAGCGCGCCAGTTCACCCCGCCGCCCCCCTTTGCCAGCCGCATGGGGGGCATGGCCCAGGGTTGCGGCGGCGTGCTGCTGATTCTGACGGCGATTGTCATGCTCCTGGCGGCGTTGGGGTCTGGCTACTATCTGTGGGGGCCGGGGCTGCTGCTGGCCGGGGGAGTGTTGCTCGTTGGCGGGACGCTAGGCGTCTGGCGCGGGCGGCGGGTGCCGTTGGTGATGTCCATCGTGACTATCGTCGGGCTGGCCATCGTCGCCTATTTCTGGTACTCGTTCGTGCCAGCAGCCGGGGCATTGGCTCCTTTGGGCGGGCTGGGTCTGATGCTTAGCATGGTAGTGTTGCTGGCGATTCTGGTCTTGATTGCCACGCTGGTGTCGGACGTGATCACCCTGTTCTACTGGCGACGGCTTGGCCCGGCGACAGCGCGCAACGCCATCCTCTGGGCGGTTGTGACCAGCGTGCTGGTCGTGGCTGCGCTGGCTTTTCACTTCACTCAGCAAACGCAGCGCACGGCCTGGCTGGACGAGCACCTCGAAGATTGGACGGCGGAGGCAGCCACCGACACGCTGCGCATGGGGTCTACGGCCAACGTGACGCTGGGGTACAGCTTCGTCACGGCAGAAGAGGATGACGACGACCGGCTCGATGTGCGCCTGGCGGAGCTAAGCGCGGCGGTAGAAGCAGGCGCTCGCGTGGTGCGACTGACGGCCAGCGGCGACATGCTGCTGGAAGCTGAGCAACCGCGCCTGTTCAAGCCGGATGAAGACAAAGACCCTGCCGAGGAGCAGGCGAAGATCGCCGCGCGCATCAGCCGGCAGCGCGACGACGAGGCGGCCTACCTGGAGACGATCAGCGAGCTAGGGGTGGGCCTGATCGTGTCCGACGCGCAGTACACGCCCTACCTGCTGATGAAGGCCAACGACGAAGAAAAGGCCACGTGGGAGGAGTTCACCCAGGTGCAGGAAGACCGCGTGCGCCACTACGCGCGCGCGCTGCAACCGCTGGCCTATGAAGTCGTCGCCGAGCCGGCCCAGTACGCCGAGTACAGCGGCATCGCCGGGCAGGAAGGGGCCGACGAGATCGGGCAGTGGGTGGCGCAGACCGAGCGGCTGGCCGCGGCAGTGCGCGAAGAAAGCCCGGAGACGCTGGTCGGCGTGAGCATTTCGATCGGCGACGACTTCGACCTGGACTTCTACGAGCAGGTGCTGGCGCTGGAGTCCATAGACTTCATTGGCGTGCGCATCTTCCAGCCGGTGGCCTTCGACGTGCTGGAAGATGTTCTGGCCGAGCGCGGGCACCCCGCCGATCATGGCAAGGAGCTATGGTTGCTGGAGACGTGGTACGGCTATTGCCTGGCTCCCCAGCGCAGCATGGACCTGGACGCGACCTGGCTGGAGACGGCGGCTGCCTTCTCCGCCAAAGAGCGCATCACAACCGTGCTCGCCAACGACTACGGCTGCTTCCTGCAGGAAGGCGGCACGCTATTTCAGGACGAGGTAGACCTGGAGGGCCGTACCGAGGTTTGGCGGCGCTGGCAGGAGCTGATCCGCACGTGGCAACCGGCCTCCTAGCAGCAGCCTGGACACAGAAACGAGGGGCGCATGATCAAGCGCATTGACCACCTGGCGATTGTGGTGGAGAGCATTGAAGGGGCGCTCGGCTTCTGGCGCGATGCGCTCGGCCTGCCGGTAGCCCGCACGGAGACGAACGCCCGCGAGCAGGTTGAGATCGCCTTCCTGCCCGCCGGCGAGAGCGAGATCGAGTTGCTGGAGCCGACCGAGCCTGACAGCGGCATTGGCCGTCACCTGGCCAGGCGCGGGCCGGGGATGCACCATGTGTGCGTCGAGGTAGACGACATCGAGGCGGCGCTGGCACGGCTGGCGGCGCATGGTGTCGAGTTGATTAACGAGACGCCGCATCAGCGTGAGGACGGCACGCGCTACGCCTTCGTGCACCCGCGCAGTGCGTCCGGCGTGCTCGTAGAAATGTACGAGAAGCCCAGCGCGGGCTGAGCGAGCGGCTGACCGTACAGATAGACGCAGCGGGGACGCCCGGCAGCAAGGGGGTGCCCCCGCTTCTTGTGCCATTCTGGGCCGCGTCGGGTCCACGAACGACCCGTCACCAGGGGAAGATCGAACACGCCCGCTGAACGCCTCCCCCCTCAATCCCCCCTCCAGCCGAGCTAGAGGGGAGAAGATCTGGCAGGTGGCTCTGCCCTTCCCCTGGCTTGGCTGGGGGAAGGGGCCGGGGGATAGGGGCCTTCCGCCACCTTGCTCGTGAACCCTCGCCCCGCCTGGACTATCGCCACGAAAATCCCTACAATCAGAGCAACACTCCCCACCGGATCAGTGAGAGAGGTTGCCCTGCAATGTTCGATCAAGAGACCCTAGAGCGCCTGCGCGCCGAGCAGCAACGTTGGGCAGCGACCACGCTCGCCGAGTCCACTGCGCGCCTCCCCGAACGGCGGGCGCAGTTCACCACCATCAGCGGGCGGCCAGTGCAGCGCCTCTACACGCCGCTGGACGCCCCCGCCCTGGACTACAGCACCGATCTCGGCTTCCCCGGCGAGTACCCCTTCACGCGCGGCATCCACGCCACCGGCTACCGGGGCCGGCTGTGGACGATGCGCATGTTCGCCGGCTATGGCACGGCGGAGGAGACGAACGCCCGCTACAAGTACCTGCTGGCGCAAGGCAACACGGGCCTCTCAGTCGCCTTCGACTTGCCCACGCTGATGGGCTACAACAGCGACGCGCCGCAGGCGCTGGGCGAATTCGGCAAGTGCGGCGTGGCAATCAGCAGCCTGCAGGACATGGAAGTGCTGTTTGAGGGCATCCCCCTGGGCGAGGTGAGCACCTCGATGACCATCAACAGCCCGGCGGCGGTGCTGTGGGCGTTCTACATTGCGGCGGCACAGCGGCAAGGCGTCCCGCCGGGCGCGCTGCGCGGCACGATCCAGAACGACATCCTCAAAGAATACCAGGCGCAGAAGGAGTACGTCTTTCCACCGGAGCCGTCCATGCGCCTGGTGACCGACACCATCGAGTACGGAGCGCGCCATCTGCCGCAGTGGAACCCGATCAGCATCAGCGGCTACCACATCCGCGAGGCGGGCGCGACGGCAGCGCAAGAGCTGGCTTTCACGCTGGCCAACGGCCTGGAATATGTGCGGTGGGCGCTGCGGCGCGGGCTGGCGGTGGACGACTTCGCGCCCCGGCTGAGCTTCTTCTTTAACGTGCACAACGATTTCTTCGAGGAGATCGCCAAGCTACGTGCTGCCCGGCGCATTTGGGCGCGCGAGATGCGCCAGACGTTCGACGCGCGCGACCCGCGTAGCTGGCTGATGCGCTTCCACACGCAGACGGCGGGCGTCAGCCTGACCGCACAGCAGCCGGAGATCAACGTGGTGCGCGTGGCGATCCAGGCGCTGGCGGCAGTGCTGGGCGGGGCGCAGTCGCTGCACACCAACAGCCTGGACGAGGCGCTGGCCTTGCCTTCGGAGCAGGCAGTGACCATCGCCCTGCGCACGCAGCAGATCATC
>CAYNHD010000294.1:0-5159 GCA_964396775.1 uncultured Thermoflexus sp.
GGCCCCTTTCCCCGCAAGCAGGGAAAGGGGAGCCTCCCCGCTGGCGGGGAGGGACCATAGGGTGGGGTTGGGGTTAGGGTGCTACCCATGCGCCGTGCCCTGCACGCTGCGCCGGGCGTGCGGAGTTCATAACACGCTCTAGCGCAGCAGATAGCCGAATGACACGGCGTTGAGCGCCACCAGGATGGCGATAGCCAGCAGGTAGGCCATCCCGCGCCAATCCACGCCGCCCGCCGCTGGCTCGATGTCAGCGGGAATGTACTCGAAGTACACGCCCTCGTCCGCTGCTATCGGGGATTCCGCCTGAACCCCCTTCTCTTCTGGCTCCACCAGCGCGGCGAACACGGGCGCAGCAGCCAGGGCGCTGCGCGGGAGCACCTCTGCCAGGCCATCTGGCAGGGCCAGCCCGTCGGCGGATGCGGCTATCTCAGCGGCCTCTCTGCCCGCCGCGCCGTCATCATCGAAGGCGATGGTGCTGCGCAGCGACTCTTCGAGCGAGCGCGCCCTGCTCCCCCCTGCTGCCGGAGCCGGAGCGGGCACCGGAGGAGGGGTTGGATAGGCCGTGCCAGCAGCCAGATTGAGGCCCGCCACCCAGTCGTCGTATTCCTGCTCCGACGGCAGGTCAACCTGTCGCCCGCTGCCGTAAGCGACGGGGCCATCATCGCGGCCCCAGTCCACGCTGGTCGCGGGCGCGAAGGGGTCGCGCTGCGGCGGGCCGGGCTGGTCTTCGGCAGGCGCTTCAACCGGCGACCAACCATCGTCCTCGGCGGGCTGAGGCGCGTCGTCCGGCAGGAACGGCGGCGTGTAGGTGTCCGCTGGCGGAGCCTGGCGCGCGGCCAGCGCCGCGTTCACCCGCTCCAACCCCTGGCGCGCCTTGTCGTTGGTGGGGTTGATCGTCAGCACGTTCTCCAGGCAAATCTGCTGCTCTTCGAGGGTGTCAACCGCCGCGCTGAGGTAGAGCCAGGCGCGTTCGTTGTGCTGCTGCTCGTCCACCACCGCCATGAGAATGGTGCGCGCCTCGTCCTTGCGCCCGGCGCGCAAAGCCTGCGCGGCCTGTCTCAACTGCTGCTCGGCATTTGCCACCGCTGCTGCTCCTCACACTCCTGTAGCGAACAAGCAACGTGCACCAGGGAGGTTCCCGGTGCACGTATCATACCACAGGCCGAATTGTGTAGACCAGCGGGGGAGACTCTAGGACAGGCCACTGATCTTCCCGTTCTCGTCCATGTCTATGTTCATGAATACAGGGAAGGTGGGCAAGCCGGGCATCGTGCTCATCGCGCCCAGCAGCGGGTAAACGAACCCCGCGCCGACGCTTGCCCGCACCTCGCGCACGGGCACGGTGAAGCCCGTTGGCACGCCTTTCAGGTTCGGGTCGTGGCTCAGGCTCAGGTGCGTCTTGGCCATGCAGATCGGCAGCTTGCCGAAGCCGGACTGCTCATAGAAGGCGATCTGCTGCTCGGCCAGCGGCTCGTAGGCCACGCCGTCCGCACCATAGATTTCTCTGGCGATGATCTCGATCTTCTGCTTGAGCGGCAAGTCCAGATCATAGAGGAACTTGAAATTGCTCGGCTTGTCGCACGCCGCGATGACCGCTTCGGCCAGCTCCACTGCGCCCGCGCCGCCGGACGCCCAGTGATCGGACATCACCGCCGCCTCAGCACCTGCGGCTTCAGCGACGCGCCGCACCAGGGCGATCTCAGCCTCTGTGTCCGAGGAGAAGCGATTGATGGCCACCACGACCGGCACGCCAAACTTGCGCGCGATCTTGATGTGGTGCGCCATATTCGCGCTGCCCTTTTCGAGCAATTCCAGGTTCTCAGCCGTGTAGGCCTTGTCGAGCGGGGCGCCGGGCGTCACTTTGGGGCCGCCGCCGTGCATCTTCAGCGCGCGAATAGTGGCCACCAACACCACCGTGTTGGGGATCAACCCGGAATAGCGGCACTTGATGTTGAAGAACTTCTCCATGCCGACGTCCGCGCCGAAGCCGCTTTCAGTGACGACGTAATCCGCCAGGCGCAGCGCGATCTGGTCGGCCAGGATGCTGCTGTTGCCATGCGCGATGTTGGCGAAGGGGCCGGCGTGGACAAACGCGGGCTGGCCTTCCAGCGTCTGCATCAGGTTGGGCATGATGGCGTCGCGCATCAGCACCGCGACGGCCCCGGCCACACCCAGGTCTTCGAGCGTCACCGGCTTGCCGGCGCGCGACCGCCCGATCACGACGCGCCCTACGCGCTGGCGGAGGTCCTTCGGCCCGGTGGTCAGGGCGAGGATCGCCATGAGTTCGCTGGCCACGCTGATGTCGTAGCCGGTCGCGCGCGGGAAAATGGGGCTGGGCGACCCGTCGGCCAGCGTGTCATCGTTGAAGCCAATCTTGATCTTGCGCAGCGAGCGGTCGCACACGTCCACGACGCGGTTCCAGGTGATCGACTCCGGGTCAATGTCGAGCCGCTTGACCCCGCGCCGCGCCAGGCCCTCATCCGTCTGGCGACTCTCGTGGTACATGCGCGAGTCAATGGCAGCCGCGACCAGATTGTGGGCCACGCTGATGGCGTGAATGTCCCCGGTCAGGTGCAGGTTGAACTCCTCCATGGGGATCACCTGGCTGTACCCACCGCCAGCAGCGCCGCCCTTGATGCCGAAAGTCGGCCCCATGCTGGGCTGGCGGATGCAGATGACGACATTGCGGCCCAGCCTGCCCAGGGCCTGCGTCAGGCCAACGCTCGTCGTCGTCTTACCCTCCCCCAGGGGTGTAGGCGTGATGGCCGTGACATCAATGTATTTGCCCTGCGGCCTATCCTTGAACTTCTCCAGAACCGACAAATGCACTTTTGCCTTATAGGCTCCGTACAGATCGAGATCGTCTTGCGTGAGTCCTAGCTTGGCGGCAATCTCAACGATGGGCCGCAAGTCGGCAGCTTGAGCGATCTCCAGATCGCTGGGAACGGGTGGTGGGGTCATAAGGCATTCTCCATAATCAAGAGGCTCTCCGGCGTTCCTTAAGCGCGTGCAGAGCGCATGGCAGCCAGCCCCGCTCAGGCACCAGCCCCTGCGAGCGGCTACAAGCGCGCGCACAATCTTCAACTCTAATGGGACTGAGCGAGACGTGCAAGTGTCATTCGCCACTTTGTGACGCGCGGCACGTCCTGAGTTCTCGCCTGTGGCCCTGGGGGAGTTCAGTCGTCCAGAATGCCCATGTCAATCGCGTCGCTGTAGTCCACCTGATTCGGGTCGTCCGATCCGAGCGACGCGGCCAGGTGTCCCAGGTCATCGGGGTCGAAGGCGCTCGCTGCCAGGCTTTCGTCCACCATCTGCCCGAACAGGGCGTCCAGGTCAAGTTCGTCCGTCTCCGCCGCCAGTTCTTCGAGCGACTCTTCCCCAGGGTTAGCGCCACGCGCGCCCGCGACGCCGGACGCAGCAGGTGTCTGGGCAGATAAAGCCGATGCACGATGAGCCGGCTCTCGTTCTGCGCCGCTCGCCGGGGACGCTTCCACCGAACCCGCCTGATATGCCGCCGCGCCTAGCATCTGGATGATCTGGTCGGCCACACGCCGCCCGTACATCATCACCGGGCCAAAAGCGCCCCGGTTTGCGCCCTCGAAGAGCAGGCACAGGAAGTAGTGAACGCCGAGCGCCAGCCCGAAGATGTCGAAGCGTTCGCCGTCATAGTAGTGCATGGCCCAGGCGTTGCCGCCGACCAGCGGGCCGACCGTCCCCGCATGGACCAGCCCCGGCCCTACCAACGCCACCAGCTTTTCTCGATCCAGCACGCCAGTCGCCCCCACATCCACTACAATGCGACCCGTCCGGTCGGCGAGGATCGCGCCCAACGCTCCCGCATCGCGCACCAGCCCTCCCACCACGTCGCGCAGCGACTCCGCGTCGAGCGGCGGCACTGGCTCAAGGGCGCTGTCGGAGGCCGGGGCAGGGATTTCTGCCGCTGCCAGACGCTCGCCGTTCAGCGCCGCGCGCAGGCCGCGTAAGAACGACTCGGCGACCGGGCGCATGAAGAACTGGCACGAAGCCGCCGCCAGGTCTTCCGGCGAAGGGATCGGGTCGCCGGCGTCGGCCAGGACGACGACCGGGATGGCCGGTGTCTGCTGGACAATGCGCCGCGCCAGATCAACGCCATTCATGGTGCCTGGCGTGCGGTACGCCGCCAGGAGCAGGTCTACGCGCGCGCTCGCCGCCTCTTCAAGCGCCGCTTCTGCCGTTGGCACCTCGACCAGGATATACGAGCGGCTGAGCAGGGCCATCGCCCCGCGCACGATCCGCGCCATGTCAGGGGTCGCGTCAACCACGACTATTCGGGGAGCCATCAACGCCTCGTTGGTCAAGTTACTCCGCGCACGATGCCGCCGCGCTGCCGGGCGGCTAACCTGATCCTAACCCATTCGGGGCAGCGCGCAACCAGAGACCGCCCTCACCCGCACCCGCCACCATGCTGCGCCAAATCCGCAATCCGCAATTCGCAATTCGCAGCCCACCATTCACCCTCACCCGCGCAGCGTCGCCACTAACCGGCGCGGGTAGAGCAGGCTGTCCAGGGCATCGTCAATCGTGGCGAAGACCACATCGGCGACCAGCAACGCCTGCATCGCCGCGCCCTCCGGGCCGAGAATGGCCACAGCCAGCGCCGCCGCGCGCAGCATCTCGACATCGTTGTGTCCGTTGCCGACAGCGACCGTGTTCTGCACGCCCAGCTCGCGCAGCAGAGCGACCTTCTGCGCTGCGCCAGGTCCCGGCTCCACCCGCCGGACGTGCACCGGCAATCCGGTGGTCTCGCGCTCCAGCGTGCCGTGCGTGTCGGCGGACATGACATAGATCGCCGCGTGCCTCGCCAGGGAAACCAGCCGCTCGCGGGTCGAGGCGGCGATCCGGCCATCGCAGGCCAGCGTGCCATTCAGGTCGAAAAGTACGGTGTCAAGGCGCAGACTCTTCCACCCTGGAATGGCGATCTCGATGCTCATAGCCTCCTTCTCCTCTCGAAACGTTGCCAGCCTGCCCCACGTGTTGTACCACAAACTGCGAACGAGCGCCGCCGAAGGCGCTTCAGCCTGGCCCAGCATTCCCCTTTGGCAAGGGTCCACGAACAAGTTGTTGGGCGATTGCCAGAACGCCCCTATCCCCCGGCCCCTTCCCCCAGCCAAGCTAGGGGA